>JAQBVM010000258.1 GCA_027623095.1 Verrucomicrobiota bacterium | reverse complement strand
CGATATCCTGTTCGGCGGCGCCGCGGACGATACCCTCGCTGCCGGAAGCGGGAATAACACAATTCTGGGAGACAACGGCCGGGCCGTATTCAACTTGGACGGAGATCTGAGCACGGTTGATTTGGTGGAGACGATTGCCCCCGAAGATGGCGGCGGCACCGACACGATTTCCGGCGGCGCCGGCAACAATGTTGTCATCGGAGGATTGGGCGCCGATGCAATTACCTTCGCGGACGGTGTTAACACAATTCTCGGAGACAATGGGCGCGCCCAATTTGTTGGCGGCCTCGTAGTCGCTGTGACCAGCATCGACACTAGCCTCGGTGGAGACGACACCATCGCGGTTCAGGCGGGCCACAATGTGCTCGTGGGCGGATTTGGCAGCGACTCTTTGTCGGCCGCCAACGGAGTGAATGTGGTTCTGGGAGACAACGGCCAAGCCATCTACGCCGGCGGCGTGGAAAACCTGAAACAGATCGGTTCGATCGCTCCTGAGATCGGCGGCAATGATTTGATAATCACAGGCGCGGGCCAGGACGTCATCGTGGGCGGAAACGGAGCCGATCAGATCACGGCCGGCGATGGCGACAATGTCGTGATTGGGGACAACGGCTTGATCGATTATTCCGCAGACGGCGACCTGAGCACCCTGAATGTGGCGGTGACGACGGATTCGGCGGCCGGCGGCGGCGATGATGTGATCACGGGCGGAGTGGGCAATAACCTGATCATTGGCGGACTCGGATCGGAATCGATCACGATGACGGGCGGCCAGAACATCATCGTCGGTGACAACGCCGAGGTGATCTTCAGCCAGGGCGGACTTGACCGGGTTCGCAGCTTGGAACCGGAACTCGGGGCGGCCGATACGATCGTGTCCGGCGGTGGCGCAGACATCATAGTCGGTGGCGCCGGTGGCGATCAATTGGACGCGGGCAACGGCCAGAACATTGTGATTGGTGACCACGCGGATTTGGATTTTGCGCCTGCGACGCGGCGGTTGGTCCGAGCCGAAAGCATTGCTCCGAAGATTGGCGGCGATGATGTGATTCGAACGGGATCAGGTCAGGACATCATTTTCGGCGGCGCCGGTTCAGACAACATCACCGCTGGTGCCGGCTCGGATGTTGTCCTGGGTGATCACGGACGCTATGACGCGAGCGATGCGGACACGGTGGTGATTTCGTCGATCTTCACCGGGGCGGCGGACGGCGGCGCTGCGGATTGGATTTCCGCGGGTGACGGAGATGACGATGTGGTCGGTGGGCAGGGATCAGATCGGATCTACGGCGACGGTGGCGATGATAATCTGATTGGCGGTCACAATCTGGCTGGCGGATCGGATGAGGGCGATTTGCTGGATGGCGGAGCAGGGGATGACTATATCGCGGGTGACAACGCCCAAATCGCCCGTGAATCGACTCCGGTGTCGGCGCGCATGCGGGTGCTCGCGGGCGGAACATTATATGACAGCGATGGCACTGCCGCGGTAACGCCGGACGCACAGCCCAATCCGACTGGCTCCGCGGCCAGAGCCGTGATTCTTCATGATAACAGCATCACCTCGGACGCCGGTCTTTACGGTGCGGACATAATCGCGGGTGGCGCAGGAGATGATACGCTCTTTGGCCAATTTGGTGACGACGTCATCCAAGGGGATGGCTCAATTGACATTCCTTTGGCCGACCTCCTCGCTGTGGGTTCCACCGCCCTGGCGACGGATGGCGATGACTACATCGAAGGCAACTCCGGATCGGACGTTTTATTCGGCAACCTCGGCCAGGACGACTTGGTGGGTGGCAGCTCGACTCTGTTTGGACTTGATGCCATCGATCAACGTCTGGACGGCGCCGATTTGATTTACGGCGGCGCGGGATTGAGTGCGGCCCGGAACGACTCAGGCGATTCCAGCGCTGAAGGACATGCGAGGGACGCGGATGTTATTATCGGGGATAACGGCAATATCTACCGAATCGTGGGTGTCAACGGCGGCATTGCCGGAGCATACATCACTTTCAACTACGACACCGAGGGCGCCTTGCGCTTGATTCCAAGAGCGTATGAGTTGCTGGATTACACGGCCAATGGCGAAGCTGCTGATGACATCGGCGGGGCGGACGAAATCCACGGCGAATCCGGCAACGACATCATCCTGGGCGGCGGGGCGGACGACATTCTGTTCGGGGACGGTCAAGACGACGATTTGATCGGTGGCAGCGGCAACGATTGGATCAGCGGCGGCACGGGGCAGGACGGCATTCTGGGTGACGATGGGACGATCAGGACCAGCCGCAACGGCACGGCGGAACCGCTCTACGGCGCCGCCGCCACAACGGAGACAACCATCGAAACGAAGAGCGCCAAGCTGGAGCGCGTCATTTACGCAACCGGCGAGCTTCGCAAGTTAGTTGACCTTGAACCGTTCGAGATTGGTGGAGACGACACACTCTACGGTGGCCTGGGCGGTGACTGGGTCCATGGCGGCGCTGGAATGGACGCAATTAGCGGTGCAGAGGCCTTGCAAAAGTTCTACACAGCTCACTCAACGACTCCGGCCATTGCGTTTGACGAGAACGTCCGTGAGTTCACGGACTACAATGAAAACCATCCCGCTTCAAAAGTCGCCGGTCACGTTCTTAATTTTGAAGCCACTGATGATGCGGGCGACTTCATCGACGATGGCGCCGACGTTCTCTTCGGCGGCCTGGGCCACGACTGGCTGGTCGGGGGCACCAATGAAGATCATGTCTATGGCGGCTTGGGCGACGATCTCATCCAGTTGGACGACAACCTCGAAACGAACGACGGCGCCAACCTGGATGTCGATGGCGGGCAATGGGGAGATGCGGGCGACGTGGCGTATGGCGGCGGCGGTTTGGATGTGTTGATTGGAAACAGTCCGAATGATCGGATGATTGATGCCTCGGGCGAATTCAATACCTACGTGGTCCCGATGAATAACTTTGGTGCTCCGACGATTATTCGGGCGATCAATCCGGCGACCGAACAATTCCTTTACGATCTGAGCCAGGCGGACGGGGCCGATCAAACGCGCATCGGTGACGGCTTGGGCACCATTGAGCGAAACGGTGAACCGTTTGGCGAAATGGGATTGGTGGCGCAGGGCGATGATTTGTTCGCCGATCAGCACGGTTCGCCCAGTGACCCTCAAAATACCGGCCATGGCACAGACAGCACTGGCGGTACGGGTGATTCTGGAGGTGACGGTGGCGGTGGTGATCCGACCGATGATCCGTCCGGCGGCAATAGCGGTGTCGGCAACGGCGAGGACCCTCCGCCTCCAGGCAACGACGGATCCAACGACGCCGACGGCGCGACGCCGGGCAACCCGGGCAGCGCTAATGGCAACGGAAATGGCAAAGGCAAGAAGAACTGAGAAGCCAAAGTGGTTTGGATCCCGGCGCGGGCGTCGATTCTACCTCTCCATGAACCGTACGACGGTTTCGTTGATTTCCAACGACTTATGGATTCTCGGTTCTTGGCTCCAATCCACATCCAATTTTTGGAGGTCAGCCCTACCCATGAACTCCGGTGGGGCGACACTCCGTGGAGCCCTGATATTCCCTCGGAGCGGTCATGTGCGAACGAAAGGTGCAATGGAAGCACTGATCGCCCGCATGTCCCGATGTTTCCACCGCAACATGATCGATCAATCTACAATGCAGGCGGGAAGTTAGGGCTCCACAGAGTGTCGCCCCACCCCAAAAAGGAGTACATGGGCCCAATGTGCGTCAATTCGTTTGTCTTTAGTAGTTGGGCTGGTTACGCCACAATTAAAGAAATATAACAAATATTGTGCGAAAATTATGCAGGCCCCCCGGGGAAAAGGCTATTCAGCTGCAATTACCAAACCATCAGAAGAACCGCGCCTGCCAATCATTGGTAACGAGCACTTGGGAATTTCCGCCAGGTTTTGGAGTGCGGAAACGGAGCCTGCGGAGTTGCCGCTTTCGGGTTGAAACCGAAGCGCCTGAAAGGTTCCGGCACGCAGGAACGCGCCGACGCCAAAGCTGTGAACCTATAAAAAGCAATTGAGCCCGCAGAACACCCGGAACACGCGGAAAGAAAGGAGTTAAGGCAGGCTAAGGGTCTCACCTAAAGGGTGAGCCGTGTGATCAGCGTAACCCATTCTCATTATCGTGATTCTTATTGTCGTGTTCGATAGAATTTAGCGCTTCCAACAGTTGGAATGACCGCCGGGCTCGAGGCTTCCGGCATATCCGTGTACGGACCCGTGATCGAATCCGCGGATTGCAGAATCCCGTCAAATGTGATCCTGATGCCTGACGCACTCCATCCGATACCAATCAAGGGATTGGCTATTGGCGGAGGTTCAGCAACGTCATCAATGACGATCGTGAGTAAGGGACGATTTCCCAACACATCGGCTTCCGACGTGTCGAAGTCCGCTCCATTGGTTCCACCAGGAATGAAGACCCAACCATGATTGGGCAACCTGCCGTCCAGCCAGTCTTGAATGGTTTGAACAGGCAGGTCAACGGTGCTGAATACGGGGACCGGATTTCCGCCTTCCATTATTCCGTCTCGCCGTGCGGATGCCTCATTATCATTGGCAGTCACTCCGTTTCGCGAAACCGGGTCAAAAGTTGCCCATGTCTCGGATTCCTGCCACGGCTTGAGCATCCGATGCAGCCTGGGATCATCGCCAGGATCGGAGAAACGGAGTGTTAAACTCGCGGATTTCACGATGGACCCGGGCGGGATTTGCGTCGGTCCAACGCCAGACAAATTTCCAAATCGCATTAGGATGTGATTTTCACCGCCGCCGCCCGATCCGTCCAATCCGTCGATGCTAAGAGATTTAGCACTTCCATTCTCCTGAGTCGGAGCACCTTCTCGAATCGCCGTGTCATGAGTGCCAGTGTATCCATTAACCCCTTCCTGAAAGGTAAAAATGACGGGCGCCGAGGTCGCGGTCCAAAAGTTGAACTCTTGCGCGGTGACGTTAGGAGGAGAACTGCTGTCACTAAACTCGATTCTAACTGTGGACGATGCGCCGCGAGGAAGTCCATTCGGAGGATTGTAGGCCACTATTGTCGTTCCTCCGGACTTGCTGACATGCGGACTCACGGATTCCCCGTTGACGAATAACTTCACCGAACTAGTTTGAACTTGTCGCGTTGTATCCTGCAATACGATCTGAATTTCCGCCTTGGGAGACACCTCCGTTTGTCCCGGCGCTGGAGCCACGGATAGCGCGAAAGGAGGCGCTTCCGGGCCCGCTCGGAATGCCCGAATCCCGTTTGGATGATCTCGATCATTGACTAAGGTTTTTGCGCCTGTGATCGGATCGATAGAGAAGAACTCCAGACTCGCGCCTCCGCTTCCGTCCCACCAAATCAATCGGAACGGATAAAATCCATCCTGCGCCACCGCGAACTCGACCACGGTGTCGGAGGAACTTCGCGAGCCACTAAACTCTCCCAGTTGAAACGCAAGCGCGCCCATTGGATTTATTCCCGCAGTGAGCTTAAAGCCCTCATCGCTATTCACTCCAAGTTGATGAAAACCTTGTTTGAGCTCGAGGAACGTCAAGATTTCGACGACGAAGTTATCCGATTCACCCAAAATTCCAGGAATTCCCGGCGCCAAATCGTCCGGCCTTGGAGGATCGCTATTCTCCCTGAAATTCCCCGCCGCGTTTCCTGCCTCTTCCCAGTTGATCCAATTAACGACTCCGAACCGTCCGTTTTCCCTGGCGAGAAAATTGTCGGCGAGATTCACATACGGTTGGTTCGTTGCGGGATCAATTATTTCATTGGCAAGTTGTCGTTCGGCATTCTCTGTGGAATTCTGATCGCCCGGAGCGCGCCGCCCGCCGATCTGTGAGACTCGAGCAGTGAAGCCGGATTTTGACGTGTCAACGCCTGTGACGGCCGCCCAAGACGGAAGCGTCAAGAATTCGCCGATGCCGAAGGTTTGTTCGACGGAAAGCAAGTTGGGCGGAGCTGCGCTATCCGTGAACTTCAAACTAACGGCGTGGGTCGATCCGGATGAAAAGAAACCGGGTGGCGCGTAAGAAACCGTTACGGAATCGTTCGCGTGCGTAATCATGGGGCTTACGGCTAGCCCGTCGAGCATCAGACTGATCGTTCTTAAGACGATCGGGTTTGCATTTCCGTTTAGGTAAAGTCCGTCCCGCAACTCGAACTGAAACCCGGACGGCGAACTGATGAAATCCAGAACAAGCGGTTCACCGTCCACTCCCGTGACAATTGTCAATCGGGGACGGAACTCCACGGTCGAATTCTCGGAGGATGGAAAATCGACGCCGTCGGTGCCGCTCGGAATAAGGGCCCATCCGTAGTTTGGAGATTTTCCGTCCAGCCAATCCTGAAGTGTTGCAGCGGGAAGAAAGATTTCTCGGTAAAACGGTATTTGACCGCTTGCATCAAGAACCGCGTCCGGCTCAAGAGCCGCTTCAATGCCAGGACGGATTCCGGTGCCGTTTGGATTTTTGATCGAGTTCCAGGTCGTTGTTTCGTCCCAGTCCGTCAGCATTCTGTGAAGTGCGGGTGCGTTGCCTGCGTTGACGACATAAACAGTCAGGCTTGCAAACAGAATCGAGGATCCAGGAGGAATTTTTCCGAGTTCTGTGCCGAAGATATTGTCGAACCTGATCAGAGCCTGTACCGGCCGATCGCCGTCAGAACCATCGGGATTCAACTGCTGCAGATTTCCGTCCACGCGATCGGGAGTTGCCCCTCGAATTTGTGTATCCTGTGTTCCCGAATACCCCCCTGCCCCATTCTGAAATGTGAAGGATTGTGCCGCGTGCACGTTCGCGGAATTGATAATGTTAACGGCGGCGATTCCGGCCATCAGAAAAAGTCGATTCATATGGATTCTATTTCGGCTGGAGTTTTCATGTAGGTTCTCGGAACTGCGTTTGACCTGCAAGGAGTCTCGCCTTTAGGCCGGTTTCACGGTCAAACCGGCTGAAGCCAGGACTCCATACTTTTCAAGATCTGCACGAATGAGAGTTGCTGTTTCGGCGATGCTCGCTCATCCCAAATCCACGCTGATCTTTTCTTCCGCAACAAGATTTGCGATCTCTGCGAGAATAGCAGATTTCATGCCTTCGATTCTCGGCAACCCAAGCTCTGCGATTGCCCAGCCGGTGTGGTCGTTCGCGTGTTTGTTCCGCCGAGAACATGGGCACACTCAAGCACCGTCTGTGGCGTTCTGGGCTTCCCATGAATCCCACGTCCAAAAAGGATACCGCTTCGGATGAAAACACCGATTCAAGCGCTTTCCTCTTTTTGTGCGGAAAGGTGAGACTGTCGAACCCCTTCTTGGCAGAGTTCCAGGGTTCGGCGGGAGCCTCACCCTCCCACTTTCGGGGTAACCTATATGTTGTAGTTCCGGCGTTAGCCGGCCGGAACCGCCTCAAGGCGGGACTACGTACAAACCGCTCCGGTTTATCGTCCCAATGTGCGTGCAGTCTTTGAAGGTCCAGGCTCTCCGTTTGCCGCGACTTCTCCCTGGATTGTCGGCTTGCCATCCGTAGCTTTGGCGAAGGGTGGGCCTGCCTGAACAAAAAAGAGGCCGGATTTTCATCCGGCCTCCTCGTGAGGTTCTGTTTTGCGGATTCCCTTATCGCGCTCGGAAGAATTTCGCTGTTCCCGAAAACGGAATGGCAGCCGGACTTGTGGCTCCAGCAACATCCGTAAACGGACCAGTTACGCTATCCGAGGATTGCAGAGTTCCACCGAACGTGATCGTCACACCCGCAGCGGAACGTGCGATACTGATAGACGCATCACCACCACCGCCGCCGCCGCCGCCGCCGCCAGTATAGTCAATATGAAGCAATGGCGCAGTCGCGGCGCTGCCATCGAACGATTCCGCGGTCCGTTCGCCGCCCGGGTTGGGAAGGATGATGAAGGCCATCGCGTTGTTGGCACGCCAGCCCGGTTGTCCAATTATTTCCTGCACAATTGCTGACAGATCCGGCGTGAGCTGGTCCGGTCCGGCCGAGCCAATGGAAGCGGCATTCCATTCGGGAATGTTGTTCCATTCAACAAAGGCGGTGGTCTTCTTGCGGCTGGTAATGTTGCCGGCATCACTGCCGTACGCAGCCGGGTCTGCAGAGAGTTCGCCGTAGATTAGAAGCGACGTCGGTTCATCGTCAGCTTCATCGACGGTGAATTGGATGGTTGCGCTGCTGATGGTCGAACCGGCAGGGACCCTGACGTTTTGAAATCGGATCCCGATCGCCTGCGTGTCGCCGCCACCGCCTTCTTCGCCCAGTTCAAGGTCGCTGCTGGTAAGGTCGATGGCATTGGATTCGGTAAGGTGCTCTTCGGAGTCGTCCGACCCGCTGGCGACCCGCACGTCCAAACTATCGGCGGCCAGAAGCCGGGGCAGGATTTCAAAACTGTACTCCTGCGTAACCGCGTTTGGGGGAGAAGCGTTGTCAGCGAATTCGAGCTTGACCTCAACTATGGAGCCAGGTTCGAAGTCTGCCGACGGGTCGTAGCTGATCGTTGTCGTTCCTCCGGCTTTGCTGACCTTTGGCGTCACACTCTGGCCATTGACACTCAGTTTTACCGAACTCGTTTGAACTTGTTGCGCCGCATCTTGAAGGACAATCTCGATGTTGGTGTCCGTGGATAATCCTGTTCTTCCAGGGCTTGGGTTAGCCGACGAGGCGTACGGAGGCGCCGACGGTCCTGATCGGTACGCCTTGACCGCATTCGGGTTGGACGTGTCATTGACGAGGACTTTTTCGCCTGAGTTTATATCGACCGTAAACCACTCGACGTTCGCGCCACCGCCCCCTTCCCACCAATAGAGCGTAAATGGGTAGATCCCGGACTCCTCGACGGCGAAATCAAAGAAGCTGTCAGCGGCCCCGCGGCCTCCATTAAACAATCCCAGTTGAGCCGCCAGAGCATCGCGCGGATTGAGGCTCGAACTCAAGACGAAACCGTCGTCGCTATTCACAGCCATCCGATGAAAACCCGCCTTCAACTCAAGGAAAGTCCTTATCTCAGCCGCGATGTTGTCCGTGCTAGCTGTAATGCCGGGTATGCCTGGAATCGGCTTGTCCGGCCCAAAATTCCCTTGAGTGGCCGTCGGATCGTTGCGCGAATCCTCGTTGTAATTGATGACGCCGTCTTCCTGAAAGATACGAGGAGCTGTAAAACTGGCGTTAGGCACCCATTTGCTTTCCTCTCCGGGATAGAAACTATCCACCAGATTCTCTCTCGGTCCGCCGGTAATAGCATCAATAAGTTCGCCGCGGGCCTGAGTGACCGGGTCCGGAAGATTGTTGCCGCCGGGCCGCGCGGCGTCCGATTGGTGAATGGTGACAATGAAGCCGGAATTGCTCTTGTTTACAGCGGAATCCGCCACTTTCGAGGATCCCCGGATTGTGACAAAGGTCGGAACGGTAAACGACTTTGCTTCAGTCTGAGTTTTTGGCGAACTACCCGTATCCGCGAACGAGAATGAATAGGAATGGGATGAACCCGACACAAGCAGTCTCGGAGCGGTGTACGTGACGCTTGTGAATTCACCGTCCTTCGAAATATCCGGAGTTACTGTGGCTCCGTCCACCGTTAAGCGGACCGAGCTTGGGTTCACTTGCGTGGCGCCGGGGCCGTCTCCATCCTTCACGCGAAAACTAATTCCTTGAGCCGAAGGCGTGGACCCTTGAAGAAATGGCAATCCGGGCGTGCCCCAGACAACCTTTAGTATTGGGCGTGCCGAAAGAGCTGGCGCTTCTGACGAGTCAAAATCCGCTCCATCGGATCCTGTTGGAATCATCACCCATCCATAATTCTTCGCCGTTCCGTCTAGCCACGCCTGAATAGTGCTCGGCGGCAAGTCAATTACAGTTGTGACGGCTGGCGCGTCAAACAGGACATCCGACTCGATCGCGGCAATTTTACCATCGGCGGCGGCGCCCAACAGATCAAGCGGATCTGAAATCTGGTTCCACGTGACCGTATCTGCCCACGGCACGAGCATGCGATGCAGGTTAAGGGGATTGCCTGGGTTGGTGATCGAAAGCGTCAGGGTTGCGAAAAAGACGCTCTGACCTGGAGGAATCTGATTCGGTCCCGTTCCAAAAATATTGTCAAAGCGTATCAGCACTTGGACAACGCCCCCCCGATCGGATCCATCCGGATTGAGGCTTGATGTTTTGCTTCCCTCCGCGTCAGGCTGGCCGCCTACGATTTCCGTGTCAAACGTGCCTTTGTAGCCGTTGACACCTTCCTGGAAAACCGATTCTCCCGCCCGACTGCCAGCCATGCTGAGCGCAAGCGCAGGCAGTATTAGTATTCCATATAATCTCGATAGTCGTTTCATCTATGCCTTTCTGAATAAGGTTTACAGTTATTGAATGTGACTCGTGACGGACGCGTTCCTGAAACTTCGATAAACCTCTCACTCATTGACGGATCACCGCAAATGCAGCAAAAATCGATAGAAGCTTTTGTGCCGCAGTAGGAAGTTCGAAGAAGACTAGCCCTGATTCAAGCGTGATATAAGTGCGAAATAATAAAAGAAAGCTCGAAATGCCCGTCG
>JAQBVM010000257.1 GCA_027623095.1 Verrucomicrobiota bacterium | reverse complement strand
CCATCCTGGCCGCAGCGCGTGGACCGGCTCTGGAGGCGTAAGAAAGGTTTAGCGCGTCTGCCAAATCGGACGTGCTGCGGCCAGGATGGCCGCGGGCCGGAGGAATTCCTTGCAGCATTTCCTGGCTGCGCCTACAGTTTGCGCCCGAGGTTTCCCCATGAAAAAACAGCCGCACAATCCGGGCGTGCGCGATTTGGTCGAGGCCAAACGCCAAGGACAATACCGACAGACGCAGGAAGATGGCCGGCGCGGCTTCCGAGGCTGGCACGAGCGCGGTTACCTGCCCCACTTCGACGCCCCTGGGCGCGTTCAATTTATCACGTTTCGTCTCGCCGATTCTTTCCCGGCAAATCTGCGTTCCGAATGGTCCGCGCTGATGGAAATCGAGAACGACCGGGAACGCCTCAAACAGCTCGAAGCCTATCTCGATCTCGGGCATGGGGAAGCTTGGTTGCGGCATCCAGAGATCGCGAAACTAACGATCTCTCCCAGGTCCGAGGCCTTCCAGTCCGCAGCACAGGGACAAGCTCCGGACGCATGAGGAAATTTCAGCGCGTTTGCCCAGTCGGTCGTGCTGCGGCCAGGATGGCCGCGAGCCGGCTGGGACTCCACTCCTCTTGCTGCTGAATTCAAGCTCAAGAGAGGCGCCAGAAATATTTTTTCAGATTTTGCAGAACCCGCTGCAAGATGTGCGAACACACGTCGTAGAACGCTTTCAGTATGAGAAATGGATTTGAACGAGCAAACATTGAAACTTCAACCCTTCGGGGATGTCCATCAAAGTCAAATCGGCGCCAATTTCCGGCACTCGATTTGCACAGGAGCTACTCTGGACAAACACGGCATGGGTCAGTCGTTATGAAAAGTGTGTACTCCCTGATTGCAATGCTTGGGCTTTGCGCGAAGCGTCTCCGGGAGCATTCCTTGGCCCTTGCACAAACCCGTGTTGTATTCGCGGTCCATAGTGCTCATGCAAAGCATGGAAAAACCAGGGATCTCCCCCAGGAACCCGGGATCGGCTTTGCGCCGGATGCTATCGAGTCAAGCAACCGAAATGCGGCATCCTTCGAGCAAAGCTTTCGGAGATCCGAGATTGGCATCCGGATCAGCTCGCTGCGAACTTTGGCTTCGTGCTCCCGGGGAAGACGAAACAAGTGAGCCACGCGGCGCTTGCCGATCCGTTCGTCATTGAGCCCGGCACGCGGCTTCGGAGGCGGAAGCCACGGTTGCTGTCTTCGGATATATCAGCTCAAGATACCTGAAGCCGACAGGGTCGAAAAAGGATGATTTCCACCAACCCGCTCCCGACTTCTCCCCCAGATGCGCCACTGCGACCTTAGGTTCGCACAACGTCCTCTCCAACGATTGCATAATAAACCCCATTGTTTTGGTCCACGCTCCATCTCGCGTTATCCGGTCTGTTGGGTTTTCTCTCGCTCGGCCAAGGCTTGTTCGATCGCGGCCAGGTCGTCCGATGTAATCTTTGCCGTACCTCCGCCGAACGTTTCTTCGATTTGACTCGGTTTGCGCGCCCCGACAATTGCGGCGGTGACCTCAGAGCGGCGCAGGACCCATGCGATCGCGAGTTGGGAGAGAGACAATTCGTTCTTTTCGGCGATCGGCCGCAGCGTTTCATCAACCAGTTTCAAGTTTGCGCTGAACAGCGGTTCCAGAAACTGCGGGTCGCGGCGGCGATGATCATCTTCGGCAAACTCGGAAACTCTCTGGGACGTCACTTTTCCCGTCAACAATCCCTTCTGCATCGGGCTGTAAGCCACGATTCCGATGTTATGTTCCGAGCAGAACAGAAGAAGGTCATTTTCCGCGCCACGAACCAGCATGCTATATGGGGGTTGCACGGAGGCGACGCGGTGGATTGGTTGGATTCGCCGCAGTTGAGCGACGTTGAAATTGCAGACCCCCGCGTAACGAACTTTTCCCGCCCTGACTGATTCCGCAACAGCATCCCATCCCTCTTCGATTTCCTCCTCCGGTTGCGGCCAATGCATTTGATAGAGGTCGATCACGTCCAAATGCAACCGTTTGAGACTCGCGTCGATTTCGTGTTGAATGACTTTTTTCCGAAGCGAGGGAAACAGTTTGCCATTGCCGTCCCACGAGCGCCCGCACTTCGTCGCGACAATCGGCTTTAGGGAAATGGTTTTGAGCGCAGTTCCGACTACTTCTTCGCAGTGACCCAGGCCGTAGGCAGGTGCGGTGTCGATCCAGTTCACGCCGAGATCGAGGGCTCGATGTACTGTCTGAATCGAGATTTGATCATCTTGCGGTCCCCACCCGAAAGCCCATCCGCCGCCGCCGATCGCCCAAGTTCCCAATCCGATTGAAGTAATCTCCAGATCCGTCCAGCCGAGTTTGCGTGTGCTCATGACTCGCCGAAAATGGACTCTTCGAATCCAGCGAGCAACTGCAAACTGGCTTGGCGTACTCCCACGCCGTCGCATTCAGAGCAAGATTTTCGAATTGAGTTCGCAACAGGAAATCCACTACAAATGAAACTGTTCGCGCGACTCGAGGGCTTCCGCGAAATGGAAAGCCTATGGCCAACATCGTTATCGATTTAGACATCTCCGCGGGCCAGTATCTGGCTTGGTACAAGGGAATCGTCCGAAACGTGGTTACCAGAAGCCGCGAGGGATTATCCGTGCAGTTCCCCGCCAATGTTCTGCAAAAGTTTGTGACAATGGACGGGATTCAGGGAGTATTCCGATTAACTTACGACGAGAACAACAAATTCGTCAGCATTGAGCAGCTTGATCCGCCTAGTGGGTTTAACCGGTTTGCGTAGGTTTTTAGAATCGGCGTCAAGCGGGATGAAACATTCTTCCGTGGGTGGCCCATCATTGATCAAATGAGAACGATCCAAGAAACGGTTGAAACAACAGAGGGAGTTTTTGCGGTTCCGCCCTTGTGCCGCAGGCGCGACACGAAACGATCGATCGACTTTGGCGAAAACGATCGATTAGTGCGGCATATCGCGCGGGGGGGAATCAAACGCCTAATGTACGGTGGAAATGCCTTTCTGCATCACATCACACTTCAAGAGTATGAAAGTCTGTTGGAGTGGCTGGATGGGTTGCCTGTCGATCTGTGGGTGATTCCCAGTCTGGGCCCGACTTTTGGACGATCGATGGATCAGGCTCGCGTGCTGAGGAAGTACCGATTTTCGTGTTTCATGGCGCTTCCGTGCGCCGATCCGAGAGACGCGGCGGGTTTGGAGCAGGGACTGCGAGAAGTGGCGGACGCCGCCGAGAAGCGGCTCGTGATTTATCTCAAAGCGGAGGATAATTTCGGTTCAGACAAGGGTGCGGGATTGGACGCCGTGGCACGTCTTGTGGACTCGGGGCTCTGCGCCGCCATCAAGTACGCGATCGTCCGCGAGGATCCCACTCAGGATCATTACTTGGAGGAACTGCTCGCCAGGGTTGATCGAACGAAAGTGATCAGCGGGATGGGCGAACGGCCGGCGGTATCTCATCTTCGGGATTGGCAACTTCCGGGATTCACAACCGGATCCGGGTGCATTGCGCCGCGCCTGAGCGAAGGATTGTTCGAGGCGGCGAAGGCGGGCAATCTCGGCGCAGCCGAAGAGCTTCGCTTGCAATTCCTTCCTTTGGAAGATCTGCGGGATGCATGGGGTCCCGCGCGGGTACTGCATCACGCAACCGAGCTGGCCGAAGTCGCGAACACCGGATCGCCGATTCCGTTTCTTTCTCCGCTTTCGGAGGCGCAACTAAAGCTCTTGGCTCCGGTCGCGAAAGAATTGGCAGCCAAAGAAACTCGCGGATAGTTACTTTTCGGTCAGCGCCCAGACTCCGTCCCAATCATCTCCGGGAGAATTCAGTTGGTAGTGCAGACACCGATTGCGGAAGAGTTCGGACGGCCGGTCTTTTGGGTTCAGATTGAGAGCTCCTTCAAAACTCCTGATAGCCGCGCTCCAGTCTTGGGAGTGGTAATGGCAGCTCCCTTGGTCGAATAGGCGCAAGATTTTGGCGAGGTTTGGGAACGATTCTTCCGTATGAAAGTCCAAGACCTCAAACACAGCGACCGGCTGGTCTTTGCCTTTGACCCGGATCAGATCGAGCTGACGAAGGAGGGGGGTCTGTTTGAGTTTTTCACGCGTGAATTCGCTGATTAGGATCTTCGATCCGTAGTATTTTGTGGCGCCCTCCATGCGCGAGGCGAGATTCACTCCGTCTCCAATCACGGTGTACTCCATTCGCTTGGGAGAGCCGATATTCCCAGCAACCACTTCGCCTGTGTTAATTCCGATCCCTATATCGATGGGATGATGGCCGGCTTGCCGGCGTTTCTCGTTGTGCGCGCGAAGTGTGACGATCATCTCATTAGCCACGCACACCGCGTTGTCCGGATCCTCGGGTTTCTTGAACGGCGTGCCGAAGATCGCCATCATCGCGTCGCCAATGTATTTGTCGAGGATCCCGCCATACGCAAAGACCACGTCCACCATCTCCGAGAAGTAGTTGTTTAACATCGCCACCGTCTCTCGTGCGCCGATCTGCTCGGAGACTGAAGTGAACTCGCGAATGTCGGAGAATAGAACCGTGACTTCCTGAGGCTGCCGACCAGGACATCGGAACCCTCTTTGAGCAATTGTTCCACGAGGTCCCGGCTCATGTACCGGGCCATCGTGCCTTTTACCCGCTTTTCGCTCGAAATATCCTCGAATACGAACATGAACCCGATCGACTCGTTTTTGATGTCAATCAGAGGAACGACCGCCAGGTTCACAGAAACGATGTTCCCGTCCTGCAACACAACATCGGTATCCATTGAAAGGTCTGTCTTCCCTGATCGCCGCACCGCTTTGACGCTGTCCAGTATCCATGCGTTGTTGCCTGAGAACAGATCGGAAGCCGGCCGGTCGATGATGTCCCATTCTTTGAGGCGCAAGATTTTCAGAACGGCTTCATTGACCTTGATGATCTTTTCCTCGCTGTCGAGTGTGATCACCCCGTTGCTGAGGCTCTTGAGAATGCTTTCGTTGTAATTGCGCGCATTCATGACGTCCTCGAACAGTTGCGCGTTCTCCAGAGCGATCGCAGCTTGGGCTGAGAAAGCTCTCAGGCGGCGCTCATCTTCGGGCGTGAAAGGGCCTCCCTTTTTGTTCAAGACCTGTGTCACACCGATCGGAATGCCGGACTTGTTGACGACCGGCATGCAAAGAATGCTGCGAGTTCTATAGCCGGTCGCTTTGTCGATTGCTTGGTTGAACCGGGGGTCTCGGTAGGCGTCGTCGATAATCACGCTCTCACCCGATGTGAACACCGAGCCAGCAATGCCGGCTGTCGAGGGGAAACGGATTTCTTGAGTCAGATCGCCCTGCGCGATTCTGGAAAATAGCTCGTGCGTCTCGGTGTCGTGCAAATAGAGAGTGGAGCGATCCGCGTTGAGAGTTTCCGTGATGATCTCGATTAATTTCTTTAAGAGGAGATCGAGGGAAAGAATGTCCGCGATGCGATTGTGGACATCGGCCAGAGCAGATACTCGGCTGAGCAAATTGCCGAGTTTGCCAATGAACTCGTTGCGATCGGCCTCCGACAATGCGGCAAGTATCTTTTCAACGTCCGCTTGCCGAAGTCTGTGGGAAAAGATCTGGCTTACCAGGTTTGAAGACGTGGCGGCATGGGCCGTCTCGGAATCCAGGATGTCCAGGGAAGATCGGGATCCTGACTCCGCGCCGACGAGCTCCGTTGGATTCTTATCCGATTCCGCCATTGATTGTGAAGAGGGTGTCGCCAGGCCCGCGAAAAATCAAGAAACGATCCGGAGAGCCAAATCTTCTTCATCTGGCTTCCGGTAATGGTGGAACATCAAGCTCCATAGCGAGATGTCCGAGTTCGGCCATCAATGGAGGATTTAGAGGAATGCCTTCCGTTCTTCTGCGGCGTTCTGTTTCGTGCTCGATCTCACCGGGCACATAGATGCGTCCGCCGTTCGAAGCGACGGCGCAGGTGTGCATGAGATCGATCATCGCATCCATGCGTTCGCGAAACTTTGGCAACGGCATAAAGCTTTCGATGCGAATCGCGGCAAAAGAATGCGCGACATTTGCCGGCGATTCGAGTTTTTGGTAGAGAGTGTGAACATAGGTGGAGAAACCGCCGCCGGAAAGAAGCCCGGTCAATGCGTCGATCAAGAAGCTCAGCCCGTAGCCCTTGTAGCCTCCAAATGGCTGGATTAATCCGTGATCGGCCGCCGCGTTGGGATCGTCAGTCGGAATCCCGTGTTTATCCAACGCCCAGGTTTCCGGGATTTTCCGGCCCTCTTGCTGAGCCACGAAGATTTTGCCCCAGGCAACAGCGCCGGTTGCAAGGTCGAGCACCACCGGAGGATGTTTTCCGGCCGGAAGCGTAATGGCCACCGGATTATTTCCCAGCCGAGGCTCGCAGCCACCCGTCGGAGCCATGGTGGGTCCGGCGTTGGTCGCCGCCACACCGATCAATCCGTGATCGATCGCCTTCAATGCATAAAACGCCGCCGCGCCGAAATGGTTGCCGTTTCGAACCGCCGTAAACGCGGCGCCAGCGTCCGTCGCCTTGCGGATCGCCAGATTCATCGCCGTCACTCCCGCGACTTGACCCAGGCCGTTTTCACCGTCGATCAGTGCGACAGCCGGGCCTTCACTGACAACAAAAGGCTTCGCCTGAGCGTTGAACCCGCCGGCTCGAATCCGATCGGTATAGATCTTCAGGCGAATGATCCCGTGAGAATCCACACCGCGCAGATTCGCGAAAATTAAGTTTTCGCTGGTCACTTGCGCATCGGTTGCAGCGAGACCCGCTTTCTTGAGGCAGGAGGAGCAGAATTCAAGCAGGACCTCAGGCGAAAACCTGGGATTGGATCGAGTCACGATTCGTAAAGTTTCTTCAGTTGTTCCACGGAAAAATCCGGCGCGTTGCAGTGGTCGATGATTCTCTTTTCGCGCTCAGCCACTCGCGCCACGGCCTCCGGGATTTCCCGGGCAATACCCGGAGGAATCAAGAGAACTCCGTGTTTGTCGGCGTGAACCAAATCTCCGGTGTGAACCACGGTTCCCCCCACTTTGACCGGCCCGCCGAAATCCACGAGGTGCACATAGGCATGCGAGACGCAAACGCCGCCGGCAAAATAATGGAAGCCGAGCGGATGCACTTCGTCCAAGTCCCGCACGTGTCCATTTGTAACAACACCGGCGCAGCCTAGCCTTTTGTGAATCGTGGATTGAACTTCACCGAAAAAGGCTCCAACACCGGCTGGTTGGTCAAGATCCTGCATCACCATCACCCGGGGTTCTGGAAGCTCAAGGATCCGTTTCCACAAATCGTACCGCGACGCCGGTTGCCCGGGTGGCTCCTCAGCCGCAAATCGAGCGGTAACCGCGTATCCGACCATGACGCCAAGGTCCGGGAAGAGGCAGCGAATCTCGGGTGACAGGAATCCGCGGTTGCGAGGACGAAGATTAAAGAGTTCGACTGCGTTGGAAACACTGGGCGTATTGAACTGTTTGAGTCGTTCCAGTTCCGTATCCGATAATCTCATCATGGTTGAGGGGTTGAGGCCGGAAGTGCGATGGACTTTTGCCCGGCTCTCGGGCTTTGTTCGGCTGTAATTCCTTTTTTGCAGGCACGCACTACCATAATGCTTATGGGTAAATCATGTGGATGTCAAAGGCTTTCAAGAGCTTACACGTCAAATCGTGAATTTGGATTGGTCTTGATCCCTGGAAGCGCATAAAACCATGCTTGATGAGAATCGTTATCGTCGGCGCGGGACAAGTTGGCCGGCATTTGGCCGAACTTCTGTCCAAGCAAGATCACAGCATTTGTGTGATCGAAGCTTCGGATCAACTCGCTGCCGAATTGAATGAGCAGCTAGACGCCCAAGTGATTTGTAGAAGCGGCGCTTCGGCAACGACGTTGGCGGAAGCCAATGTCGCCGATTGCGAACTGTTCCTTGCAGTGACGAGCGACGACAACACCAATTTAGTATCCGCCTCGCTTGCGAAGGCGATGGGGGCGCCCAAAACCATCGCCCGCGTTCACACGGGTGTGCAGCGAGATGAATGGTTGTTTGATTACAAAGGGCATTTCGGGATCGACTACGTGTTCAGTTCCGAAAGGCTTGCCGCGGTCGAACTGGCGAAATTTGTCCGGAACCCGGAAGGGCTTTTGGTGGAGGAATTGGCGCGTGGCCGAATTGAGTTGCAGCAGACTTTTGTGGCGGCCGAGAGCGACGCGGTCGGTCAAACGCTGACAAGTCTCGCATTGCCTCCGCGAGTCCGCATTGGCGCGATACGGAGAAACGGTGTTTATCTGATTCCGACGGCACACGATCAGATCGAGGCGGGTGATCTTTTGACGCTGTTTGGAGAACCGAATAAAATATCCGCCATCGTGCCGCGGTTTCAGCCGCAGAAGTCTCAGAGCGGTGAAACGAACGTTGTGATCTTTGGAGGTGGAGATTACGGGTTTGCGCTGGCTCAAATGCTGGAAGGCAGAGAATTGCGGGTGCGGGTTATCGAGAAAGACACGAAACTGTGCCGTGAACTTTCAAATTTGCTACAAGATACCGTGGTGATTAACGGCGACGCGACATCACTGCAACAGTTGCGTGAGGAACAGATGGGAGCCGCGGATTTTTTCATTGCTGTGACAGCCGATGACGAGGACAACGTCATGGCCTGCCTCCAAGCACGGAATCTGGGAACCAAATACTGTCTCGCCGTGGTTCATCGGGCGGACTACGCGGATGTAGTGGAGCGCAATAGTGAGCAGTTGGGGATCATGGCTGCGGTCAGTCCGCGCGTTGCGACGAGCCGGGACCTGCTGCGATTCGTCACTTCGGACAGTTTTCACGTCATGATGAAGCTCGATGAGCGGGCTGAACTAATCGAGTCGGTGGTTGCAAAAAACGGACGTCTGGCTGGCCAAAAAGTATCGGATGTAAAATGGCCCGACGGAAGCGGATTGGTTGCGCTGCTGCGAGGGCAGCAAGCAATCGTGCCTGCGGGGAATGACATCATAGAGCCGGGAGATACGCTCTACGCGATTGTCTCGGAAGACGCGAAGCGGCGTTTCGTGAAGCTACTGTCGCACTAAATGAACTACCGTTTGCTGAGCAAAGTGGGAGGCCTCCTCCTTCTGTTGTTGAGCGTGGCAATGTTTATTTGCCTCGATTTTGCGTATTTCACCGCAGAACGAGGACTAGGAAGCTCAGGCGTTCAACCGTTCGGAATCTCCACGGCCATCACACTCATTGGGGGGGTCATTCTTCTTCTCCTCGGGAGAAAATCGGGACTGGTCGTTCTTCGAAAAGAAGGGATAGCGATCGTTGGACTGGGTTGGATGATGTGTGGTGTTTTCGGCGCGCTTCCGTACCTATTCGGGCAGCCCAGACTCGGGATAGCGGAGGCCTTTTTCGAATCGATATCGGGATTTACGACGACAGGCGCCACTGTCATTGTCGATCTTGATCAATACCCTCGAAGCATACTTCTTTGGCGTTCCCTGACCCAGTGGCTTGGCGGCTTGGGAATTCTGGTGCTTTTTGTAGCGTTACTTTCGACTTTGGGAGTTGGAAGCAAGGCATTATTCCGTCATGAGTCGTCAGCGAAATCAGGAGAAGGCCTTCAATCGAGCATCCATGATGTCGCCGCCCGGCTTTGGCAAATATACGTGCTGCTCTCCGCATTGTGCTGCGCGGGGCTGTACGTATTGGGAATGAGTTTTTACGACGCGCTGACCCATACGTTCGCCGCCATCTCGACCGGTGGTTTCAGTCCGCGCAACGAAAGCGTCGCGGCGTACGGGAACGTTTGGATCGAACTCTGGCTCGTGCTGTTCATGGCGTGCGGCGGAGTCAACTTCATGCTGTACGCCTGGATTCTCAGACGTCGATGGGAGAGATGGGCGAAAGAGGAAGAAACGCGATTTTATCTCTGGACGCTTGGGATCATTACCGTGGTGATCTGCCTGGACATTTGGTACATGGGAAAATACGCGTCCATTGGCGCAGCATTTAGGGTGTCGCTGTTCCAAGTCGTATCCATCATGACAACCACTGGATTTGTGACTGCGAACTTCGATACCTGGCCTCCGTTTTCAAAACTCCTTCTCGTAATCATCATGTTCGTTGGCGGGTGCGCCGGTTCTACCGCGGGAGGGATCAAAGTGAGCCGGTGGCTTCTCTTCGTGAAAATTATCCGAGCCGAGATCATCGCCGCATTTCGACCCACCCAAGTAATCTCACTCCACCTGAATGGGAATCTCGTAACCGATAGTCTTAAGAGCCAGACTGTGTTCTTCGTTGCGCTGGCGGGTTTCTTTGTCCTCGCAGGTTCGGCGTTGATGAGTTTTCTGGAGCCGACACTGAGCATTCTAAGCAGTGTCACTGCCGTTGTCGCCTCCCTTTTCAATGTCGGTCCAGGCCTCGAAGCGGTGGGCCCGGCGCACAACTATGCCGAGCTGTCTCCAGGAACACTCGTTTTTCTCAGTTTTCTGATGGTTCTTGGTAGGCTTGAGTTTTTTGCGGTCCTGGTACTTTTTGTACCCTCGCTCTGGCGGAAGTACTAGAAGAGCAAGAATCGCTAAACAATTCTGGGTCTTCTGGAAGTCGAGTGGGTAGTTTTGAGGTCCGAATGTGCGTTTGAGGCTTGATAGGCGGTCA
>JAQBVM010000005.1 GCA_027623095.1 Verrucomicrobiota bacterium | reverse complement strand
ATGAACCGCCGAATCGGACACGTCATCCGTCTCATCACATGTCCTGCCTGACTTTAGAGCAGCCCTGCGGATGCGCGAGGAAATGAATTTAAGTGTTGCTGTCGAACCACGCCGTTTGCATGCTCCCACGTATTCAACAGAGTCACAGCGTATGGCGAAGAGAACCGCGAACCAGGAATCCGAAGGTGGGTTTCGCATAGTAGTGATCGAACGGTGCGCTCCAGACATTGGCTGCTTCAACTGAACCCGCGTGTCGGTTCGGATATCGGCAAACCTCTGCCAAAAAACTTTTCCCAATGACCAACAAGATGATCATCGGCTGGCCGGAGCATATCTTCCTGCCGGATTTGGGAATCGAAAACATCAAAGCCAAGGTGGACAACGGAGCTCGATCCAGCGCCCTGCACGTGGAGAACCTTCGACAGGAGTGCGACGGATGGGTGACCTTCGAGGTCGTAACGCACCGCCGCAAATCGAACCTCCGCAAACAGGTCCGCGCGCGGGCTGTGAAATGGGGACGGGTCCGATCCAGCACCGGCGAATTCGCCGATTGGGGAGGCATCCTCAAATTTCACGCTCTGCCCGGAGACCTAGTGACGAAGGGGCAATGCCTGGCTACGAACCTCAGTATTTTCGGCGTGAAACAGAACCGGCTTTTCGCGCCCGGCACGGGGATCGTGCTCGGAATGACCACGATGCCCGCTGTTTCCCCGGGCGAACCGGTCTTTCATCTCGCGGTGCCAAGCCAAACCTTGTCCGTATTGAAACGGAAGTTTGCAAAGCGACGACCCGACTCGCTCCATCGACGCATCCAAAAGGAACTTGCGACGAATATCCGAGTGGCTTTCGAGTGAACTCTTTGCATGAAGTAATAAACGATATGAAAAATCCAAGTCCAGAAGCCAAGCGTCTAATTCAAGACGGAGAGAGGAAGAAAAACTGGAAGCGCTGGGGGCCTTATCTCTCGGAACGCCAGTGGGCGACCGTGCGCGAGGATTACTCGGAACACGGAAACTGCTGGGACTACTTTCCGCACGATCACGCCCGGAGCCGCGCCTATCGTTGGGGTGAAGACGGACTTCTTGGAATCTCAGACCGCGAATGCCGCCTTTGCTTTGCGCTCGCGCTTTGGAATGGGAAGGATCCGATTCTTAAGGAGAGACTGTATGGTTTCGGAGGGCCCGAAGGAAACCATGGGGAGGACGTCAAAGAGTCTTACTTCTATCTGGATTCCACCCCAACTCACTCCTATTTCAAGGGACTCTACAAGTATCCCCAAGTCGAATTCCCATACAATAAGTTAATCGAGGAAAACCAGCGGCATGGAAAAAACGATCCTGAATTTGAGCTGGCGGACACAGGAGTTTTTGATTCCAACCGGTATTTCGACGTCTTTGCCGAATATGCGAAACACTCGCCCGAGGATATTCTGATTCGAATCTCCATCTTCAATCGTGGGGATGAAGAAGCCTTGCTGCATGTCTTGCCAACCCTCTGGTTTAGGAATATGTGGTCGTGGGGCGCCGCTCATGAATCCTGCCGTTCCAAACCGTCCATTTCGCGGCACGATGAAAACCGCCTGCTTGCGATTCACGAAACCTTGGGATCGTTCTTTTTCGCCTTCGAACCGGGGTCGAACAATCAAGCGCCATCAGTGCTATTTACCGAGAACGAGTCCAACTATGCGCGCCTGTTTGGGACGGAGAATCCCTCGCCTTACGTAAAAGACGCATTTCACGAATTCGTCATCCACGGACGAACGGAGGCGGTTAATCCCGTGGGACCCGGAACTAAGGCAGCCCTGCAATACGTCTTAACGATCCCCGCCGGCGCGTCCGAGACGATTCACCTAAGGCTTTCCTCAGAAGCCGAAGCGCCGGACACGCCGTTCGGACAAAAGGCGAAAAAGATCTTCGCCGCCCGGCATCGTGAAGCGGACCAGTTTTACGAATCGATTTCGCCGCCCAAATCAACGATTGAGGAGAGACAGGTGACACGGCAGGCTTATGCGGGTTTGCTCTGGTCCAAACAGTTCTACCACATTGTGGTGAAAGACTGGCTCTCCGGAGACCTTGCCGCGCCTCCTCCCCCGGCACCCCGCAAAGAGGGGCGCAATCACGAATGGTCGCATCTATACAACTCCGATGTTCTCTCGATGCCGGACAAATGGGAATATCCGTGGTTCGCAGCCTGGGATCTCGCGTTCCACATGATTCCGTTTGCCAAGATCGATGGGAAGTTCGCGAAAGACCAGCTCGGCCTTCTCTTGCGCGAATGGTACATGCATCCGAACGGTCAGATTCCAGCTTACGAATTCGCCTTCGGCGATGTGAACCCTCCGGTTCACGCTTGGGCCGCCTGGCGCGTTTACAAGATTGCCGCAAAAAACGGGAAGCGCGACCGCGACTTCTTGGAAAGCGTCTTCCAAAAGCTGCTGCTGAACTTCACCTGGTGGGTGAACCGCAAAGATTCCCAAGGCAAAAACCTCTTCTCGGGAGGATTCCTGGGCCTTGACAACATTGGAATATTCGACCGGTCTAAACCGTTGCCAACCGGCGGCACACTCCAACAAGCGGACGGCACCGCGTGGATGGCCTTTTATTCCGCGACAATGATGAGCATCGCACTCGAACTTGCGCGTGATGGACGGTCCAGGCGCGTCGCGTACGAGGACATGGCCTCTAAATTCTTCGAGCACTTCATTCAAATCGCGGACGCCATGAACACGCTCGGAGGAACCGGGCTCTGGGACGAGGAAGACGGATTTTATTACGACCAAATCCAACTGGACGACAAATCAATTTCCCTAAAGACACGCTCGATGGTTGGACTGCTCCCCCTCATCGCGGTTGAAGTTCTCGAAAACGAAACCATTGAAAGCCTTCCGGGGTTCAAGAAACGTTTTGATTGGTTCATCGAGAATCGGAAAGATCTCGCGCGGCGCATTTCCTACGGAGAATACGGGCATACACACCGCCTCTTGGCGATTCCGTCCCGCAGGCGCCTTGAACGCGTGCTTCATTACCTCTTGGACGAAAATGAATTCCTTTCTCCCTTCGGACTTCGTTCCGTGTCGAAGATCCATCAGGAGCAGCCATTCGTGCTTGATTTTGGGGGCGAACAGCACCGGGTCGATTATGTGCCGGGTGAGTCGAACACTTGGCTTTTCGGCGGGAACTCGAACTGGCGGGGACCGATTTGGTTTCCCGTCAATTATCTCCTGGTGGAGGCTCTGGAACGTTACCACCATTTTTACGGAGATCACCTGAAAGTGGAATGTCCCACCGGCTCCGGCAATTTGCTCAATCTGAAACAAGTCGCCGAAGAGATCGCGTCGCGTCTCGCGGGCATTTTTCTCCCGAACTCGGAGGGGCGCCGTCCGTGCCATGGAAGCGAAAGTCGTTTTGCCGACGATGCGCACTGGCGCGACTTGGTGCTTTTCCACGAATATTTCCACGGAGAGAATGGAAAGGGACTTGGAGCAAGTCATCAAACCGGATGGACCGCCCTGGTGGTCCGCCATCTCGAGGGCTTGGCGCGCATGCGAAACCGGCCGTCCGCGAGCTAATCTTTTCGCCAATACTTCTGTTATGCCTGAAAACCTCCCCCGGCGAACTTCAAGAGCTTACTGACAACGCTATTCGCTCAATAAGCGGCGAACTCCTGCTAAAGGCGAACTCCTACTTCGCCTCACCAGAAACGACGAAGTTCTTCAATGAACGCCTGACCACACTGCGTTCGTTGCGTAAGGAACTGAACGAAGAACCAAGGTTTAGAATTCACCTGGTGGGAAGTTCGCAGAACGGAAAAAGCACGCTCATTAACGTGTTGCTCGGAAAGAAAATCCTGACAGAAGGACATGTGGGCGCATGTTCAGCAGTGGTCGTGCGCTGCTGGCATAGCGAAATGGATGGCTACCGGATGATAGTGCACTACGTGTCTCTCAAAGCATTTCTTGAAATCCTGAAAGAAGCTTTGAAAGACGCAGAGACCGCACTCGCTGGCGAGGAAGCAACCGAGCGGGCTGGTGAGGAGGCGCGACGCGCACTTGGCAGATTCAGTGGATTCTTTGGGATTCGTGACCGGACACCTTAACAAATTCTTGAGACGTGCAAGAAATACTTGGCGAACCCTGACACTATCGAGTTTGCCGACTTTGGCGCGGTCAAAGAAATTCCTATTGATGACGAACAACTCGTGGCCGAGCACTTGGCAGCACAGGGCAGAAAAGCCTTCGTGGTTGAAGAATGTGTTTTGCAGGGACGATTTCCCGATTGGCCGCCTCAGATGGAACGCATCGACATGCCGGGGACGAACGACATTGACCCATTCAGAACGGAGGTCACAGAAAAGGCAAAGAAGTGCATCGCTGGTTTGATGCTCGTTACGAAAGGCACGCAGTTAGGCAGCGACATCATCAGTTGGTTTAAGGACACGCCAATACTCGCGGAAATGGCGGAGAGCACTGGACGAAATCAACAGCGATTGTTCGTCGTTCGGACCGTGGTTGACGATCAAGCGCTGGATGGTGTTCCCGAAGACGCACAATCAGTTTGGCCATATCTGGAGACGCACTGCCGTGAGCAGGAGCGCCATTTCAAAGCGCAACTTCGCCAGCTTGTTCGCGACATGTATTCCGACGAGAAAATCGTGACGAGACTGACCGACTTTGTGGACAAGCTCCCGGTGCATTTTGTTTCGGCAAAAGTTTTTCGGCAGCTCACTATTCCGGCATTACGAAATCGTGTTCGCAATAATCCCTACACTCCAGCCAACGCCGAAATGATGGCGAAGTTCATGAAATTTGAGGATGACGCGGAGAAGACGGGCATTCCCAAGTTGCGGCGTGAATTGCAAGTGGCGACAGACGAATATCTGCACTCGCAATTCCTCCGTCGCATGCAGAGCCACTTGGAAAAGGAGGTGGACGCCGTCATCGGCTTTTTTCGTCGGCAAAGGATGGACGCTGAACTCCAACTGGCCGGCCAAGCCGAAGCTTACCGCCAAATTGCAGAGCACGTGGAAACAAGCGTCAGTGCTTTCCTCTCCACGACCGAAGACAGTGAGCGGGTATTGGGACACATCAAATCTGACTTTCAGGCGAAGGCTGCGGAAATCCTAAGCCACGCACAGGCTGGCTTTCGCATTGCTTTGCAACCAAAGCAGGAGCTTTGGAGTTTCTTGCACTGGCGGACGCTCCGGGCTGTTGGCTATAAGTGCGGTCGTCACTACATTTACCGGCGTGCCCCTTTCGGGCTCCGGGCGACCCCTGCGCTCGGCAGGTTCCCTGCGCCGAGCGCTCCGTTTGGACAGAGTGAACCCCGCCCGTGGGGAGTCCATCCCGCGTTCTTTGACATGGCTTGGCAAAGCCGGTTCTCATTTCCAACAAAAGCTCTCCAGGCTCAACAGCCCGAGTCGCGCAAATTGCTTGAGCCGCACACGCCGGTTGTCATGGTAACTGAACCGCTTGTATTTGAGGCAGCGCAAGCGCCGCCGAATCCAACCGTCCAGTTTTCGCAGGGCCGCTCGGCCCGTGAACCAGCGCGTGGCGAAGTATTGCGCGGCGCCTCGGATGACTCGGTTGAGTTTCACGATGACTGGCGCGTCCAGATTGCGCGAACGGACAGTTAACTCTCGCACTTTGTCTTGAAACTTCCGCTCGGACTTGGGCCGCATCCGCCGCGAACGGCTCGACAAAACGAACCCCAGAAAGGAATATCCTTTGCCGTAAGTCGTGATGCGAATCTTCTCGGAGCTCAAGGTGAGACCGAGTTGACGGAGGATTTGGGTGACCAGAGCCAGAGCCTCCTCAGATTGGGCGCGGGTCTGGACAAGAACCACGAAGTCATCGGCATAGCGCACGAGGCGAAAGCCGTGGGCGTGGAGTTGCCAGTCCAGGAAATTAAGGACGATGTTTGCCAGCAACGGGGAGATGACTCCTCGTACACAAAGGATAACTCTGCTCAAATTGCGTTCCGCGACCGGCGGGAACCGGTATGCTGTGTTGGATGAGCAGCGTGTCTTCCCCAACCACAATCTGCTTCACAACTAACCGGATGATTCGCTGTCGCTCGGTCACATCCAGTGTTTCGGACGAACGGTTCAGGGTTTGAAGGAAGCTTTCCATCGAGCCCTGAAGTTCAATCAAGCGACTGCTCTCAATTGCCTGCAGGCTGACGCTTTGAAGCTCTTTTTGGAGCGCTCCTTGCCGGCGTCGAAGTTCAGGCATTCGCCGGCGCAGTTCTTCCAAACTCACCAGCTCTTCCTGATAGGCGTAGTTGCGACTAAACCGATCCGGGTGATGGACTAACACCGTTTCCACCAGACCTTCAGCCACTAGATCGCGCAACCGCTCTAAACCCGGTCGGGCCAACGTGCCCCCACTGTAGCCATCGTCCTCGAAGATCCACTGCCCGGGCACACAATAATCATGGCTCTGGGCATACTCCTCCAAGACCGCTCTCTGACTGGCAATCGTTCCCTCTTCTCTCTGCCGATCCGAGGAAACTCGCGCATCAATGGCTGCATTCTTTTTCATGGGCGAATCCTTCCTTCGTTGTCGCTGGCACCCGCGGAACCAAGATTCGGTAAACTTGAGCCAGCTTTTCCATGGCATGACGATCAGGACAATACTGTGAGTGAAGTTCGCTCCGATCCAATCGCTGCTTCGCCTCCTCAGCCATGACTCCTGCGTTTTGAGAGAAAACTCTCCAAGGCCTCGCCCACCACATCGCTGATCGGCCGGCTTTCCCGCCGCGCGTCTTGCCTGACTCGCTCGATCAAGCTCACTGGAAGCTTGACTGTGAATACCGCTTTTGTCTCGGGGATGGGAAGCGGCTTGGAAATACTCTGTGCCTGCTGAACATAGCGATAGGCTTGTCGAGTGGAGACCTCACAACGTTCGACAAGAGACAAAACCACCTCTTGGGGAGAAACTCTTTTCCTCAGGAGGTCGGCTGCCATATTTAATCGCTGAATTTGCTGGGCAGCAAATGCTCTGCTCACAAAGCCATATATATACTACTCCTAATGACATTGTCAAATCCAGTTCCCCGTGAAAGTTCATCGTCTATTCCGCCTTCGCTCAAATGGAATTACCCGATCAAATCGAAAGTTATCCTTTGTGTACGGGGAGTCATGACTTTTCCTTGTGGGATGGGTGTCTTGCGACTCGGAGTTGTGGAAACGCCGGATTGCCTGGAAGTCTCGGTGTTTCCATTGTGCCTTCTCGTTCGGGTTTTCTGCCGCGAGGTTGAGCAGAGCTCCACGGCCTCCGTCGCGCCGAAGCGGCGCTTTGGCGTGCCGCGTAGGCTGAAGTGTCGCCCCACCGGACCGCCGGGGGTTGATACTTGAATTTTTCCAATTGCTGCGTACTCACGGTCTGACGATGTCCTCATCCCGTTTCTCGCCGTCATTCCAGGTTTCCCGCTGCTTGGTCTCGCCAAGTTCCATTTCGACACGTGATTTCAAGAAGCCGCTTGGGTACCACGATTTGGCGACCCCGTGCGGTTTTCCTTTCTCGAAGAATATCTGCTCCGCCGTCTGTCCGTTTGTGTGCCACGTTCGATACTCGCCGTCGAACGCGCCGCGAACAATTCTGCCTTCCGACTCTTTGATGCCGTTGGTGTTCCAGCGCGTGCGAATCCCGTCGGAAACTCCCAGCTTGAAATACTCCTCGATCTGCTTCTGGCCGTTCTGGAAAAACCCCTCAGATTTGCCGTGCATTTGCCCGGCCGCCATTTCGGATTTGGATTTTACGGAGCCGCCGGGATAATGTTCCGTCATGATTCCCGTAAACGTGTTGGTCTGTCCGATGACATATAACCGGTCGTTCTGATTCGTCAGCTCCGCCAGATCAAATTCTTGCAGCACGACATCGGGCGAATTGGAGCGGAAAATCCGAAAGACTATAAAACCCGCACCTATGACAAGCATGATAATCGCGGCTGTTCTGAGAGCCGAATTTGGTTGAATCTTCATTCTCTGAATCTTGATCCAAAGACAGGATCCATGAAATCACAAAAACTGCGCGTTCTCAGGCGCATGTCCTTGTGACGTGCGCCGACTGAATTATGAGCACCGGGCGGAGAAAGTCAGGGAGCGCGTGATTGCATCCGGCTAGGGGATATGCTTGAATCCGGACGATCCTGAGGGTTTTGGACCAGTGTTGAAGGAAACGCAGGTACGTGGAACGTGATGAAACTGGTCTTCAAGCGACGCTTTCGAAACGATAGGATAAACCCGTTGGTTTGCCGTGCTGTTCCTCATTCAACGCCTGATTTCCCGTTTCGTGCGTCGAGCGTGAGCCGCAAAGAATGGGCGGCGAAGCCCCGAGGCGCTGCCCGCATCGCGTGCAATCTCTTTGCTTTACTGTTCTTCCTCTCCTTCTTGCCGATCTCCGCGCAACTTGCCGAGAAATCTGCCCCCGTCCACAACTTCGACGGATCGTTCGTCAAGGAATGGCTCGTCCTGGGCCCGTTTCCCTCCAAAGACGTCGAGTCGGACTTTCTCGCGGACGTGGGTGGGGAAGCCAATGTTCGCCCAAAAGAAGGGGATGCGGTCACTCGAAGCGACGGGACTCGTCTCAGTTGGACTCGCTTTCGGTCGCAGCGTGACAGGGTCAATCTCGAGGAGCATTTCGGCATAGCAGATGCCATGAAGAAGCTGGCAGGTATCGTGACTCAAAGACACACTGCCGAAAATATGATAAACTAAAACCCGAGAAATCGACGCTTGACGCTTCTCATAGCAGGGCTCCACAGAGTGTCGCCCCACCAAGGTTCGTGGGGGGTAAACCTGAAAACGGCATTTTAAACCATTTCTCCGCCGGGTAGCCGGAAAGGGCGACTACCGCTCCCTGCTCGCTCCGAGCTAGGTTGGAAGCGTGACTCCCGTTCGTCATTCTGGGCAGGAAAAGTTTTCAACTTTGAGGCAAGGATCATCCAGGCCACACGATTCTTCGCGCAACCGTCACTTCTCGCCCCGGCGGCAGAACATCTCCGCTCTGATTCACATTGCGGATCAAACCAATTTCAGACAGGCAAACCACGAATTTTCCAATTAACACGCAATGAATACTGGAAAACCATGCTCCCAAACCGTGCTTCGGCACTTCATTCGTTCGTTCTTTTCGAGCAACCTTTGGCGGTTGCTTTTTGTTCTCTGGATCGGAATGGAATTATCCGCGGCCCCAGCGCCACTGCCCGAAGATGCCGTATCCTGGTGGAAAGGGGACAACAACGCCAACGATTCGGTGGGCGCCAGCAACGGCACTCTGCAGAATGGAGCCGCCTTCACCATCGGCCAGGTCGGTCAGGCATTCGATTTTGACGGCATCAATGACACGGTGAGGATTCCCGCACCCTATACGGCATTCGGCTCGGCTATCACCGTCGAGTATTGGATCAACAAGGGGCCATCCTCACCGGACAGCGGAATGGCTCAGTCCACCGAAAATGTTTTCTCAGTGAATGACACGGTGTGGATGATGAAGATCACAAGGGGCGCTTACATCGATTGGTTTGTCAACGACGGGGGCAATTGGAGGGTAGCCTCGACACCGGACGGTTCCCTCGCAACGAGTGGCTGGCATCATATCGCCGGAGTCGGCGATGGCACCAGCGTTCGGATCTACTTCGATGGAGTGTTGAGTCCTCACACGAATCCGGGAGTCAGCATCGGTATTCTATCGAACCCTTCCGCGGTCCTCGTGCTGGGCACAGATCCCGCAACGAGTACTTTTTTCAAAGGCCAATTGGATGAAGTGACGGTTTACAACCGGGCGCTGACCGGGGTGGAGGTCCAAGCCATTTACAGCGCCGGCCCCGCCGGCAAGGGCGGCGCGAACGCTGCGCCAACCTTCGTCGGCGCGACGACCGAGTTCAACGTGCTGCCAGACTCTCCCGCCACTGACATCACAGCTTTGCTGCACGTCAGCGACACGGACAGCGGCCAAACCTTGACCTGGACGCAGAGTTCAGGGCCGAGCAAAGGCAGTTTGAGTTTCTCGGGCGCGACCGCTTCGTCAGGCGGAACGGACATCACGCCCGGTGGCACGATCACTTACACGCCAGCGGCAGGATTCCTCGGAACTGACACTTTCACGGTCCAAGTAAGCGATGGCACAGCCAGCGCGACACGAACCATCACAGTTGTGGTTAACACGCCTCCCATTTTCGGAGGCGTGGATCCCACGATCACTGTAGGTACCAGCAGTAGTGCCACCGTGCTCTGGAGCTATCTTCGGGTCGCCGATCGTGACAGCGGCCAGACGTTGACCTGGTCGCAAAGCACTGCGCCGAGCCATGGCACGCTGGTCAATACGGGCGGGACTGCTCCTTCCGGTGGCTTTTCACTCATCACGCCTGGGGGTTCGATCGCTTACACGCCGACTCTCGGTTTTGCCGGGACAGATAGTTTCATCGTTCAGGTCAACGACGGCATCGATAGCGCCACCCGCACGGTTACGTTCAACATGGCCAATACCGCTCCAAGCTTCGTCGGCCCGAGCATGCTTGTCGTCACCATGAACAGCGGGGCCAATGACATCAAGGGTGCGCTTCAAGCCAGTGATAGCCTGATCGGGGGCGAATGGGAAACACTCATGGAATTTGATGCGACGAAGGAAGTGATCGAATTCACAGAGAAACCGGAAGGTCGGGCGACGGTTCGATTCTATCGGATCATCAGGCAAGGGATTCCAGTGGAATTGGAACATCCTGCGAATGAGGTTCGGTGATTAGGGCGAATACGTTGACAACTTGAGTGTGCGTAATCGGTGGCGATTGGGGAATCGTCACCGATTAATTGCACATTGGACGAATTGCTCCCCCGCAATCGCCGTATGATTGACTCCGCAGTTGGCGGTTGATACAAACGGGCCGTGTTTATTCCGGACCTGGATCCGAGCGACGCCATCGGGTTATGTTGTTTTCCAGAAATGCCGCGACTCCGAGGCGGGTTTTGGACTTTCCCATGCGTCAATTTTATTGAATGAAAAAATCTTCCAAAGCCAAGTATCGTCGAGTCCTGATCAAGCTGAGCGGAGAAGCTTTGGGCGGTGAGTCCGGTGTGGGAATCTGCCCAGAGGCGATTCACGATATTGCGAAACAGATTCAGCAAGTACGCGCGCTGGGAGTTGAGCTGGTCATCGTTGTCGGTGGCGGAAATATCTTTCGCGGTTTGCAGGGAAGCGAGCGTGGCATTGAGCGCGCCACAGGAGACTATATGGGAATGCTGGCGACTGTAATAAACGCGCTGGCGCTCCAGGATGCCCTCGAAAAGCTCGGAGTTGCGACGCGCGTCCAGAGTGCCATCAGCATGTCCCAAGTGGCGGAGCCGTTCATCCGACGGCGCGCCATGCGTCATCTTGAGAAGGGCCGGGTTGTCATTTTTGGGGGAGGAACTGGAAATCCGTATTTTTCGACCGACACAACAGCCGCGCTGCGCGCCAACGAGATTGGCGTCGAGGTCATTCTTAAGGCCACGAAAGTGGACGGCGTTTATGACAGTGATCCCAAGAAGAATCCTGATGCGAAACGGTTTGCTCAGATTTCCTACATAGAGGCAATCCAAAAGCGTTTGCGAGTAATGGATTCGACGGCGTTTTCACTCTGCATGGACAACAAGATGCCGATTATTGTGTTCGATTTGTTCAAGCCGAATAATCTGCGCAGGGTTGTGACAGGAGAGCGCATCGGAACTTTGGTTACCACGGAGGTCGCGGATTCCTCCGGGAGAAGGAAAACCTCCGAAATTCAACGCAATTCGAGACCATGAACCTTGTTTGATTGGTGGGGCGACAAACCGTCGAGCAGTGAAACTCTCTGGTGATCGAAAAGAGTCGGGGCTCAAGGGAGTGTCGCCCCACCTTAATCTATCGAGAGCTGCGCACCCTTTCAAACCGATCCTGGCATGAATGGAAAGGTGGTAACCTTTTGACTTTCAATTTTGTCTCTCTGATCGACGATTATTTGACGAAGCCGGTTAAATCGAGCAATCTCCAACTCCAATGCAAACCAACAGAATCATTCCTGGGCGGAACTCGAATCGTGATTTTATCAAGTTCGGGGATCCAGCAGGGCTCGCCTCCTCGCAAAAAGAATTGTGCGACTCTCGTGTCGGCGAAGGGAAAGAGAGGAATTGGGCAACCAAATGGAAGGGTGTCAAACACCTCGGTTGTGTGCTTTTGACGGCTGCTGTTTTTGCCTTCAACCTTGCGGCCCAGAACGCTGGCGATACTCATCCGATCACTCTTGCAGAGGCGATCCACCTGGCGCTCGAAAACAATTTGTCCGTGCAGATTCAGCGGTTGGATCCGGTTATTAGCCAGCTCAACCTGACTGCGTCCTATGGAAATTATTACGATCCGCAGATTGGTTTCAACATGACACATTCCTTCCGGTCCCAGCCTGGTGGTGTGGACGAATTCGGGCGAGACCTTGGAAATCGGGAAGTGGAAAGCGATTCGTTTGGCCCGTCACTGAGCGGTCAGGCGCCAACGGGGCTTGGGTACTCGATTTCGGCGGGGCTGAGCGGAACCCAGATTCCAAATCCCGTCGGAAAGAATGAGACGTTCAACGGAGACTGGAGCATCCAATTGTCTCAGCCACTTCTTCGAAACGCTTGGATCGACAACGGCCGCGCAAATATTCGGGTGAACAAGAAGCTGCTGCAGATATCGGAGCTGGGTTTGGTTTTCCAAATCATGAACACGGTGAGCCAGGTCGAACAATCGTACCACAATTTGATCGCCGCCAGGGAAAACGTGGTCGTAGCGCAAACGGCATTGGCGCTGGCGGAGCAGACATTAATGCAAAATCGGAAAAAGGTCGAAGTGGGAGCGATGGCGCAACTGGATGAAAAAGAGGCCGAATCGCAGGTAGCCACAAGCAAAGCCGATTTAATCGCCTCCCAACGGAACGTGTCGTTACGGGAGAACGCTTTGAAAGGGTTGCTGACCTCGGATTATGCTTCAATGCATGGAATGAATCTCGTGCCGGCTGAGAATCTTGTGGCTGTACCGGTGGTGTACGATCTCCAGGTAAGCTGGCACATCGGATTGACGCAGCGCCCGGATCTTCAACAGCAGAAGCTGGATCTCGAAAGGATTGGCATCACGCTGAAACTTCAAAAGAATCAGACCCTGCCCCAATTAGATTTGATTGGATCCTACGGCCAGAATGGCTTTTCCGGGACATCGCCACTTGGCGTTGAGCCTTCTTACAGCAGAGCTTTGAGTGATTTGGGGCGGAGTGAGAGCCCGAGTTATACTGTCGGCGGCAGGTTTAGCATACCGATGGGAAACATCGGCGCCCGCGCCCGACATAAAGCGGCAAAAGCCCAGAATCAGCAGACGGTGCTTCGCCTGAAGCAGCTTGAACAGAGCATCATGATCGAGATTGACAATGCGATGAAGCAAGCTCAGGCCAGCTTCGACCGGATTGAGGCAACTCGCCAGGCGCGGTTATTCGCCCAAGCGGCGCTCGATGCCGAGCAAAAGAAGCTCGAAAACGGCAAGAGCACCAGTTTCTTGGTTCTCCAATTCCAGCAGCGATTGACGTCGGCAAAGTTTTCCGAGATCTCGGCTCTGGCAGACTACAACATTTCGCTTTCGCAACTGGCTCTCAGCGAGGGAACGACTTTGGAGAAGCACCGGTTGAATGTAACATTCGAGTAAAAGGCGCCCGCCTATCCTTGCGACTCTTTCTGGCGGCGAGAAGCGGTCCACCTCATGAGCTTTCGCCCCTGCACCGTAACTCCGGCGGCGAACAGGATCACAAAAACGACGACCCGCACCGTTGGTGTGTACGGGATTGACTGGCTGATCAACATGGCTCCGGTAAGCGCTGAAAGGACCACTAGAGACCAGTCAAATAGAACGGCCACCAAGAAGAAACCGAGAAGACCGCCGGCAATTGCGGCGATCCATGCGTTTGATTGGTAGCCAAGTTCTGTGGCCAGGGTGAAGAGCACGTAAGCGCCTGCCAGCAAACCGGCTACTCGGACGGCAATTTTTTGAAGGAATATCGATAGAAACGCGCCGACAAGTCCGATGCAAAGCGCGACTGCCAGGACAAGCCATTCATCCTCGTTTCGAAAGTATTCGCCGGCCAAGACCATTCCGCCGATGAATCCAACGCCGCCGACAAACAACCAGAACATGTGCCGTCCCGCGAACAATAATGCGGCGCCGATCAAGAGGGAGACTCCTTCGGTAGTTTGCTGGTGAATTTGGTCCACGATCCATGATAATGGATCTGGATCCTGGGAACTTTGATCGAGTTTCATTTCAAATGATTGGACGGTCGCATAACTAGCGAGAATTTGAAAGAACGACCGTGCTTCCGCGAATCGGGAGTGGACGGCCTGACTTTCTGATTCTCTTATACATGGCTAAAGTAGATTGATTCGAACGGCGGATAGAAGAGAGATTCCGATCGCTTTTTTCCCGGTCGTTTCATTCTCGATCGTACAACGCAGCTAATCCCTGTCATTAAGGAAACAGAATTCTGCACGATGTACCGAACAAATCTTGCGCTCAGAGAGCAGAATGCGCTAAAAGCTCAGGCTGTAAACAGCGTCTCTTACTCGTAAACGGTCTCAGCAGGGCACAGGTTACACGCAAAATGCAACTTTTTGGGTTGATCAATGCACGCATTCTGTCACTAATACGCGCGTTGCCGGACAAATTGCATAGGTAGATAACGAAATTGACTACAGCCAAATGTCAGACATTTTTCCAAAATGGACGAACCAGTTGCCGGTAAAAGTAATTGTCGGCGCTCTGATTTTGACCACAACAGGGACGGCTGGCATCTGGTATTATTTCACGCCGAAATACACACGTGTCGGTTATCAGCCAATTCAGCCGGTGCCGTTTTCTCATGCTGTTCACGCTGGTCAATTGGGAATAGACTGCCGTTACTGCCACAATGCCGTTGAAGAATCTTGGTATTCGAACATCCCGGCGGCGGAGACGTGCATGAAGTGTCACAATCAAGTTTTGCCAACGGATTCCAGGCTGGCTCTGGTTCGCGAGAGTGCAGCAACTGGCAAAGCCATCCCTTGGGTTCAGATTCATAAGACGCCGGATTACGTTTATTTTAATCATTCGGTGCATGTGAATCGAGGAGTGAGCTGCGTGGAGTGTCACGGCCAGATCAATGAAATGGATGAAGTTTATCATGCGAAGTCCTTCAGCATGACGTTTTGTCTGGATTGCCATCGTAATCCGGCCGCCAAGCTCCGTCCGCCGGACAAGATTACTGATTTGAACTGGAAGTGGAGCGAAGATCCAAAGGCTGCCGCGAAGGCCCAAATGGAGAACGGTCCGAAATTTGTCAGCGACTGGAAAGTTGAATCCATGGAGAATTGCTCCGCCTGCCACCGATGAAAACCGTTCCACCGCCTTGTCCTATTCCGGAAACCGGCGCGAAGTATTGGCGCAGTTTGGATCAACTGGCTGATACACCTGAGTTTCAGCAGTGGGTCGAACGGGAATTCCCTTCGGGCGCGAGCGAATTCACAGACCCTGTTTCAAGGCGTCATTTTGTAAAGATTATGTCCGCGTCTTTCCTGCTTGCAGGATTGGGCGCGACGGGTTGTCGCCGGCCGGAAGAGCGAATTGTTCCGTTTGCGAAAACGCCTGAAAACTATGTTCACGGCATGCCCCAGTATTACGCGACGGCGATGCCCGGACGGGGTGGCGCGATTCCGTTGGTGGTAACGGCTAGCGAAGGGCGTCCGACGAAGATTGAGGGAAACAAAGAGCACCCGGATAGCAATGGTGGAACCGACGTCTTTGCGCAGGCCTCTATTCTGAACCTATATGATCCCGATCGAGCGACGCGTTTTGCAAAGGATGCTGAGTCCGTTTCTCGCGAGAGCGCATCCAGTTTTCTCGCGGAGTTATCGAAACAGGCACGGTCGAATGGAGGAAACGGATTAGCGTTTCTGCTCGAAAGAAGTGCCTCTCCGTCGCGCGACCGGATGCTGAAATTGGTTCGCGAAAGACTTCCCAACGCTCAGTCGCATTACTACGAGCCTATTGATTTTGATATTCACCGTCAGGCCGCTTCGACTGCCTACGGGCGGTCTGTGACGCCTTACGCGAAGTTGAACGAAGCTTCCGTTATTGTCTCGTTGGACTGTGATTTCATCGGTTCCGAGGAAAATACACATATTAAGATCAGGCAGTTTTCCAAAGGACGGCGCACGGAAAAGGCGGCCGATCCAATGAACAGGCTGTATGCGGTTGAAGGTCTGATGACTTTAACCGGAGCGAATGCGGATCATCGTTTGCGGGTTCCGACAGGTGCCGTGCTCTCTGTCGCAGCGCGGCTCGCTTTGGAAATACTGAAGCAAACCGGGAAAACGGATCTGCTTCCGGATCTTCAGGGCTTGGCAGCGGGGTTCAAGGGGGATGAGAACTGGATCATTGGTTGTGCCAACGATTTGTTAAAGAGCGAGAACTTGGGGCGAAGCGTCGTGCTGGCGGGCTATCGGCAGCCATTGGCGGTGCATTTGTTAGCGGCTGCGATGAATGCGGCATTGGGGAACAACGGGAAGACAATCGTTTTCCACGAAACTCCGGAGCCGCCCAAGACAACGATTTCGGATCTTGCAAAGGCGCTCGACTCGGGACGGGTGGATACGCTTGTCATTCTTGGAGGAAACCCCGCCTACAACGCGCCGGCCGAGTTGAATTGGTCTCAATCGCAAGGGAAGGCAAAGACGATTGTGCGGCTCGCGTACTACGAGGATGAATCTTTTCCGGCAAAGGGCCTGAATTTGCCAATGGCGCATTACCTGGAGTCGTGGGGTGACGCGCGTACTTCTGATGGCACGCTTGTGCCGGTTCAGCCTATTATTGAGCCGCTGTTCCATGGGGTGACCGAGATCGAGGTTTTAGCTCGGCTGGCGGGCGAGGAAAAGAGCAGCCCCCATGAAATTGTGCGCGACACGTTTCGGGGGATAGTCGGAGACGACGACGAGGCGTGGAAGAAGTTTTTGCATGACGGGTTTCATGAAGGGAGCGCTTCGAAGGAAGTTGCGGTGGACTTCGATCGAGCCGCCGCCGCGTCGATTGTAAGCGCTGCGCAAGCATCCGCGGCTCCCACGAAAGAGTCGCTTGAAGTGGTCTTCCATCGCGACGCGTGTGTCGATGATGGAAGATACAATAACAACGGCTGGCTTCAGGAATTGCCCGACCCCATCAGCAAACTTGTTTGGGAGAACGTGATTTCGTTGAGTGTGAAAACTGCGAGGGAGCTGAATGTTTTCTACACGGACAAAGAGACCATGAAGCTCCATGTGCCGTGGGTGAAAATCGAACTCGACGGCCGTTCTGTTGAGGGTCCGGTTTGGATTCAACCGGGCCAGGCTGACAACACGATTGGGCTGGCCTTGGGTTATGGGAGAACCAAGACTGGGCGAGTAGGGCAGGGCGTGGGTTTCGATGCGTATAAGTTGCGAACGAGTCGCGCGGCGTATATTTCCACCGGGGCGAAACTGAGTGTTCAAACCGGAAGATCGGGTCAGCTCGCGACAACGCAGAACCATTGGGCAATGGAAGGGCGCCCGATTGTGCGCGAGGCGACGTTGCACCAGTACCGCGAGAACAATGCTTTTGTGCGGACGATGGATGCGGAAAAGCCTCCGGGAACTCCGAAGGATGGAAGCCCGGTTTCACTTTATCCAAATCCGATGGATGTGCCTGGCAAAGATGGGCTCACTCCAACGGAGAAATCCGTTCACCAGTGGGGGATGTCGATTGATCTCAGCGGATGTGTGGGTTGCTCCGCCTGTGTCATCGCCTGCCAGAGCGAGAACAATATCCCGATTGTTGGGAAAGATCAGGTGAATCGGAATCGTGAAATGCACTGGATTCGGATCGACCGGTATTACACCGGGGATCCCGAAAAGTCTTCAGACGAACAGATTGCCGATCCGCAAGTTGCCAATCAACCGATGCTCTGCCAGCACTGCGAGAGCGCTCCGTGCGAGAGTGTTTGCCCGGTGAACGCGACCGTGCATGATAACGAGGGTCTCAACTTGATGGTGTACAACCGTTGTGTTGGAACTCGATACTGTTCAAACAACTGTCCGTACAAGGTGCGGCGGTTCAATTATTTCGATTATTCACGGCGGCCGCGCGATCAGTTTTACAAAAGCCCGTTTTCGAAAGATGCAAACGGGGAGCTGGGCGTTTTGCGATGGTTCAAGGATCCGGATCGTGGTGGTTTGCCGGAAGATCAGTGGGAGCTGGTTAAGTTGGCGATGAATCCGGACGTCAGTGTTCGAATGCGCGGCGTCATGGAGAAGTGCACATTCTGTATTCAACGCATCGAACGAGCTAAGATTGCTCAAAAGGTCAAGGCGGGAGCCTCTCCTGACATTGTGGTTCGTGATGGCGCCGTGCAAACGGCCTGTGAACAGGCATGTCCCGCGGAGGCAATTGTTTTCGGGAATATTAAAGACCCAAATAGCCGGGTCTCGAAGTTGAAGGCCCAGGATCGAGATTATTCGGTATTGGAGTTCCTTGGAACAAAACCGCGGCTTACCTATCTGACGCGCCTCCGAAATCCGAATCCGTTGATGCCGGATGCCTATGAAGCGCCGTTGAGCAGCAAGGAGTTTTTGAAAAAGGCCGGAACTCATGAAGGGAACGGTCATTCCGAAGGCGAATCGGCTCATTCCGCGGCAGAGTCCGGAAATGGCGAGAAAGGATCTCATTAATGTCTGAAGCCGCGATTCCCCCCACTCTGAAGATCCATGCGCCACCCGCTGAGCTGGAGCGTGAACCGTTGGTCGAAAACCAGCGTGGCCCGGGTTGGATCTCGGACCAGATATCCGGCATCGTCGAGGGCAAGACTCCCAAGTGGTGGTGGGTTGCTTTTTCCATCAGCTTTCCAACGATGTTGATGTTGTTCGCGGTCTTGGCCTACCTCATCTCGACTGGTGTCGGCATATACGGGAATAACCATCCGGTCATGTGGGGATGGCCAATCGTCAACTTTGTCTGGTGGATCGGCATCGGCCACGCGGGCACGCTGATCTCCGCGATTCTCTTTCTGCTCCGTCAAAAATGGCGCACGGGGGTGAATCGGGCTGCCGAAGCGATGACGATTTTCGCGGTGATGTGCGCTGGAATATTTCCCTTGATTCATATTGGACGCGCATGGCTCGGCTGGTGGCTTTTCCCGATTCCCAACGCGAATTCGATATGGCCGCAGTTCCGTTCGCCGCTCATGTGGGACGTATTCGCGGTGTCCACTTATTTCACCGTTTCGCTCTTGTTTTGGTATGTCGGTTTGGTTCCGGACTTGGCGGTGATGCGAGACCGTTCAAAAACAAAAATCCGGAAGTTCCTGTACGGGCTGTTTTCCTTGGGTTGGACAGGTTCGAACCGGCACTGGAGCAACTATGAAAAGGCGTACTTAATTCTGGCCGGGTTATCCACACCGCTGGTTCTTTCTGTTCATAGTATCGTTTCCTTGGATTTCGCCGTTTCAAATTTGCCGGGGTGGCACACGACAATATTTCCGCCCTATTTTGTTGCGGGCGCTGTGTTCTCGGGATTTGGAATGGTTCTCACGCTGCTTATTCCGTTGCGGCGCCTCTGCAAATTAGAGGAGATCATTACCGTTCGGCATATTGAGCTCATGTGCAAAGTGACATTGGCGGTAGGATCGATTGTGTCGTATGCCTACGGCATGGAAGTGTTCATCGCCTGGTACAGCGGAAGTCCGTATGAAAAGTTTGCCTTTTGGAATCGTGCGTTTGGTCCGTATTGGTGGGGTTACTGGACCATGATCACCTGCAACGTGTTGGTGCCGCAATTCTTCTGGTTTAAGAAGGTTCGCACAAACATGCTGTTCGTATGGGTGCTGTCGATTTTTGTGAACATTGGAATGTGGTTTGAGCGGTTTGAGATTGTTATTACGTCTCTGAGTCGTGAGTTTCTCCCTTCCAATTGGGGGTATTTCGCTCCGACCATTTGGGATATTTTGACTTACATCGGGACGTTCGGATTGTTCTTCACAATGTTTTTGCTGTTCCTGCGCTTTCTGCCGATGATCGCGATTTCAGAAGTCAAGGGAGTCACGCCTCAGGCGGATCCACATCATCCGCTGGGCGGAGCCAAACCGGGAGGGCACCATTAGTATGTCCGAGAGCTCGAAACTTTACGGCTTGATTGCTGAGTTCGATACGCCGGCCGCCCTCATGCATGCCGCGGAGAAGGTGCGAGATTCCGGATTCCGAAAGTGGGATGTGTTTACTCCGTTTCCGGTTCACGGAATGGACAAGGCAATGGGGATGCGGAACTCGAAAGTAGGGTGGTTCTCGTTCATCGGCGGTGCAACCGGATATCTCACGGGCATGTTGATGATTTGGTGGATGAACGCGGTCGATTACGCAATTCCTGTTGGCGGAAAACCGATGTTCAGTCCGCATGGCGCTTTTCCGCCATCGTATGAATTGACAATTCTCTTTGGCGCTTTTGGAGCGATTTTGGGTATGCTGTTCCTGAATCGGTTGCCCCGATTGCATCATCCGCTCTTGAAGCACAAAAGGTTCGCGCTGGCAACGCACGACCGGTTCTTCATAGTCATTGAAACGAGTGATCCGAAATTCTCTGGGACAGACACCCGCAAGTTGCTGGAATCGACCGGCAGCAAGCACATCGAGGGCGTGGAGGACTGACTATGCGTTATTTCCTCTCCATCTTCATCATGCTATTGGTCTTTGTCATCGGCGTGGCTGGCTTCCGAGGCAGCACAACCCGGCGTCCGCCAATCGAACTGTTTCCAGATATGGACAGGCAACCGAAACTGCGTCCGCAGGCGGAAGACGGCTTTTTTGGTGACGGTCGCGGTTCGCGTTTGCCTGTGGCGGGAACGATCGCCAGGAGCACGCCGCTCCGCGTGCCGGCTGCGGGCGGACAATCAACCGTTTATTCTTACCAGGATGTTCCGGTGAATACGGGGAGAGCGACTGGAATGACCAATTTCATCGAGAACATTCCACTTCAGGTTACAGGCGAACTCGTTATGAGAGGGATGGACCGGTACCAAATAAACTGCCTTCCCTGCCACGGTTCATTGGGTGATGGAAATGGAGTGACGCGGAAATTCGGGATGGCAGTTGTCGCCAACTTACACGATCCCAGATTAATCAAGATGGGAGACGGCGAGTTGTTCCATGTGATTACGAGCGGCCGTAACTTGATGAGCAATTATGCCGCTCAAGTCAGCATTAAAGACCGGTGGGCGATTATCGCGTATGTGCGCGCGTTGCAGCGCAGCCGCGTTGCCTCCGTGAATGATGTTCCGGAACAACTTCGATCCACACTCAAGAACTAGTTATGAGTTCTCACTCCAATCCATCTTCGTCTGCGACACCGTTGGATTTGTCGAAGTGGCGGCCTCTCCCGATGCGACTCATGGTCGTTGGCGGGGTGCTCGCGCTGATTGGTTTATTGAAGCCGGACCTTCGTGAGCAATTTGCCTTCTCCTGGCTGCTCTCGTTCATGTTCTTTCTGAGCCTCTGCATGGGTGGATGGTTCCTTGTGCTCCTGCACCATCTTTTCGATGCAAGTTGGTCTGTTCCAATCAGGCGTGTTAACGAGAATCTGGCCTGTCAGGTGCGATGGCTAATTCCATTGTTTCTACCCATCGCTTTGTTTGCGCCAAAGATGTATCCGTGGATGGGTCTTTCGTTGAATCACACTCCGGACCATGCGCTGCACGCGAAGGAATCGCTGTTTAACATTCCGATGTTTTACCTCGTGTCGATCGGATGTTTTTTCGTCTGGTGGTTCTTTACTACAAAGCTGCGTTTCTGGTCGCTAGAGCAAGATCGGACTGGTTCTGCGGAATGCACGCACCGAATGCGGAAATTGTCTTACTTCGGGATTTTCAGTTTCGCCATCACCGTGACTCTTGCTGTGATCATGTGGATGAAATCGCTGCAGCATCAGTGGTTCTCGACCATGTATGCAGTCTATTTCTTTGCGGGAAGTGTTTGGCTCACGATTGCTACCGTTTATTTGATAACGCTTTTGCTGAAACGCCAGGGACCGTTAAGAGAAGTCATGCAAGAAACGCAGTTTTATTTCTTGGGCTCTCTCTTGTTTGCGTTCACGGTCTTCTACGCGTATATACATTTCTCGCAGTATTTCATCATTTGGAACGCTAACATTCCGGAAGAGACTTTTTGGTATGTCCTTCGCGAAAAGGGATCGTGGTGGGACATTGGAATGATCATCATTTTCGGCCACTTTTTCCTGCCGTTCCTCGTGCTATTGCGAATTGATGTGAAGCTGTCCTGGTTGATGATTCCAGTCGGGATCTGGGCCTGGTTAATGCATTTTATCGATTTATCGTTTAATATCATGCCGATAATCCATCCGGACGGTTTTGTGTTGCACTGGCTGGATCTGGCTTGTTTCGCCTTTATCGGCGGATTCATGGTCCAGCGCTATCTCAAAGATTACGCTGCGTATCCACCGTATCCCCAGAAAGACCCGCGATTCTCGGAAACGATGGGAATTCACGTTCCGCCGGTCTCGAGTCGAGAGGCGGCAAGTGCCAGCGGAGGCGCCAAGTGAATAGGGTAAGATCGAATTTGAATCTAGAAATCGAAACCGGAGAGAAGCGATGAGCACGCGCCCCAACAATGCTGGAAAGTTCGAAACCACCTTCTATTTTATCGTGATTTTCGTTCTTTTTCTGGCGATGTTCGAACTCATGGGATGGGCTCGAGATCGTTCTCAGGCGGCTCCAATCGACGGCGTTCGGGTTGAGGAGCGGCTTAAGGCTTCCGGACAAATTCAAGAGTCTGCAAAGGATCAACTCGAGAAATATGCCTACATTGATGAAACCAGGGGCCAGGTTCGGGTCCCCATCCAGCGCGCGATCGAACTGGTGGTCCAGGAATGGCAGGATCCGGCGGCAGGACACGCCAAATTGGTTACTGAATGGGACCGTTTCAACCCTCCGCCCCCACCTCCGCCTCCGGAGAAACCCAGCGAATTTGAATGAACAGAGTTCGTTGTTTTAAGTAAACCGAATGAATACGCAGCCATCAGCTTTGGCCAACTCCGCGGGGCCGGTTTCCGGGGATTCCGCCGCGGCGAAATCCAGGGTGTTGCAAATCGATCGGTCTTGCCGTCTGCCTTTGATGTTTTTGATCGCCTGTTCATTGGTATGGCTGGTCGCAGGCGGGTTCTTGTCCTTGATCAGCTCGATCAAGCTGCATGCGCCAGGATTTCTTTCGCAATCCTCCTGGTTGACCTATGGGAGGGTGTATCCGGCGGCTATGAACGCTCTCTGGTATGGTTTCGCGTTCCAGGGTGCGATGGCGGTTGCACTGTGGTTGATGTGCAGGCTTGGACGGGCGGAATTGATGGGAGGGAAGGGGATTCTTTTGGGCGCATTTTTTTGGAATGTTGCGGTGAAGTTGGGCGTTCTTGGAATTCTTGCGGGAGCGAGCACGGGACATTCAATGCTGGAAATGCCGGGCTATGTTTCTCCACTATTATTCGTTTCGTATTGCCTCATGGGCGTCTGGGCCTTGGTTACTTTCCACTTTCGACAAGAGAGGCAGCTTTATGTCTCGCAATGGTATCTGGTGGGCGCTCTGTTTTGTTTTCCATGGATATTCACCGCGGCGCAATTGCTTCTTGTCTTTCATCCCGTCCGCGGAACTTTGCAAGCGGTTGTTTCGGGATGGTACGGGCACGCCCTCATTACCCTTTGGGCGGTCCCAATCGGTTTGGCGGTGCTTTTCTATTTTATTCCTAAACTCTTTGGAAGGCAGTTGCACAGCCGCCATCTGGCGGCGTTTGGTTTTTGGACGCTCGCTGCATTTGGTGGTTGGGGAGGGATGCACGCGGGAGCTCCGGTGCCGCGTTGGATAAGCAGTGTATCAATTGCGGGGGGAATGATGATGATTTTGCCCCTCATTGCGGTGGCGCTGAATTGGCATCTTACGGCTCGCGGCGCGAAGGGCCCTGAGAACAATCAGGTGTTTCGATTCGTTCAGTTCGGTGCGATTGCTTTTTTTGCGGCAAGTCTGTTGGACATCGGGGGTTCGTTCCGGGTTATTGGAGAGGTGACAGATCTGACGGTATTTACGACCGGCGTCAAGGCCCTCTATTTGTACGGATTTTTCGGGATGACAATTGCTGGAGCCATTTATTATCTGGCGCCGAAGATCACCGGATGCGATTGGCCTTCCGATCAATTAGCCAAACTGCATTATCTTGGGTCGGTAGTGGGAATATTGGTTTTGGTGCTCGGGCTGGTTGCGGGTGGAATCCTCCAGGGCGTCCGAATCAACAATCCCGAGATTCCTTTTGTTGAAGCGATTCGTTCGACGATACCGTTCCTGGGGCTTAGCACTTTGGGTGGTTTGTTACTTTTGGCAGCCAACTTGGCGTTCCTTGTGAATGTGATCCGGTTGCTTGCTCTCTGTTGTTGCACGAACTGCTTTGCATCCAATCGATCTCCGGCGGGTTCCGGGCCCGCCGCCGCAGGAGCGAATCTATGAACCGTGGTCCACTGATATTCTTGGGTGTTTTCGTTGCGATGGCTTTTTCGTGGTACGGAATGATCGTTTCTCCGCAACGGCAGATCGGTGGTCAGCAACAGGCGACTGTTGAACCTGCAGGTATTCGTTATCCCGTGCCAAGACCTGGGTTAGCGCAACGAGGCGCGGAAGTGTACCGGGCGAATGGCTGCGGCTATTGCCATACTCAACAGGTTCGGCCCCGGGGATATGGTTCTGATTTTGAGCGCGGTTGGGGATTGCGAATGAGTGTGGCTCAAGATTTTTTATTCGAACAACCCGCAATGTTGGGGCAGTTGCGGATTGGCCCGGATCTGGCGAATGTTGGAATGCGCTGGAACGATCCGCAATGGCATTACCGGCATCTTTACAATCCGAAATCGACGGTTGAAAAATCTACGATGCCGCAATTCCCATTTCTGTTTGAAATGCGGGTTATTCAAGGAGATCGATCCCCGGAGGCATTGGACCTCACGGGCGAGCTTGCGCCGCCGAAGGGATACGAAGTTATTCCGAAGCAGGAAGCTCGGGCGCTTGCCGCCTATTTGATCAGCCTGCAGTCACCGTTGTCTCTTTTTGAAGCGCCCATTCCGGCCGAACCTAAGAAGGATGCCGAGCCGTCCACCAACACGGTGGCCGTTTCGTCCCGGAACAGTCAGATGCTTGGACTCGGAGAATCGTTGACCCAATGAAACCGGATCGGAAAAAGAAACAGCATTCATCTCGAGAGTCCCGCCAACCCGAGCGGAAAACCAAGCGGGGAAGTGGTGGTGATCAGCGTATGGCTCAGGATGTGGAGCCAAGTGCCGGTTCTGAAATCACACCTGTATGGTTGTTTGTGTTGATGGGATTGATGTTGTACGGTGGGATGCTGTATCTAAACAGTTACGCGGGAGGGTTTAATCCAAAGGTGTACGAGGCTTTCACATCATACAAACTTGTCGAAAACGCGAATCCGAAGTCGGGCCCGGAGATGCTCATTGCGAAGGGAGAATCTCTTTATATGGTTTGTGCCGCTTGCCACCAAGTGAACGGAATGGGAGTTGCCTTGCAGTTCCCGCCATTGGCAGGTTCCGAATGGGTGAACGAGCCAAACCCAGCCCGGTTGATTCGCATACCACTCCACGGAATGAACGGCCCAATCAAGGTAAAGGATCAGGATTGGAATGCTTCGATGGCAGCACTCGGAGCAGCTCTAAGTTCGGAAGATATTGCCGCGATCCTCTCGTATATTCGCCAAGCTTGGGGGAACAACGCGCCTCCGGTGTCGCCGGCAGACGTGGACGCTGTTAAAGAGGACACCAAATCCCGGCCGATGGACGGATCGAGGCCGTGGCTGATTGACGATCTAATGAAGGTGCCGGTCGCCCCTTGACCGTCGTTCTCATTTCCGCCGGGCTTCAATCTGCTGAATCGCCCAAGCCGCGTGTTCCGCAACGAGTGGTTCCACGTCGGAGGTGGCCTTTTCCAAAGCTGGAAGCGAGGCTGCGTCTCCTGAATTACCTAATGCCACAGCGACGTTTCTGAGCAAACCTCGCCGTTTGGCTCGGATGATCGGCGTGCCGGAAAAGCGTTTCTTAAACCCTGCGGCGTCCAGGTTCAGAAGTTCCACGAGGTTCGGTTTTCGGAAATCCGGAAGCCTATATTCTCGCATCATTCTTCCTTCGCGCGCGAATCGGTTCCACGGACAGACCTCGAGGCAATCGTCGCAGCCGAAAATCCGGTTCCCGATCGCTGGCCGGAGCTCGACTGGAATCGATCCTTTTAGCTCGATCGTCAAGTAGGAGATGCAGCGCCGCGCGTCCAATTCGAATGGGGCGACAAAGGCGTTTGTGGGACATGCCGAGAGGCACTTCGTACAGGAGCCGCATCGATTTATCTCTGCAACGTCAGGCTCCAAATCCAGGGTGGTGATAATTTCCGCAAGGAAGATCCAGTTTCCAAACTGTCTGCTGATCAAGTTTGTGTGCTTGCCAATGAATCCGAGACCCGAACGCTGCGCAACATCCCGTTCCAAAATGGGGCCTGTGTCCACGTAACCGAGCGATCGTGTCTGGGAACCGCCGAGTTCGATTGTGTAATCGGCCAGCTTCTTGAGGTTGGCCCCGATCACGTCATGGTAATCTCGGAAAGTCGCGTAGCGCGCCACGGCACCCGCAGGCGTTTTCTCTTTGGGTTGCCCCTGAGGCTCTTGAGTGGCGTAGCTGACTCCCAGAGCAATGATGCTTTTCGCGTCGGCCAACACGAGTTGGGGGTCCGTCCGTTTCTCGCTTGTTCGCTTTAGATAAGCCATGTCCCCGTGCCGGTTTGCGTCAAGCCATCGGCTGAATTCCGCGGCGTGGACTGGCTTGGCCGCGGGTGCAATTCGGCAAAGATCGAATCCAAGCTCAATCGCTCGTTTGTGAATCTTCGCCTTCACGATTGGGTTGCTTCGATTGAATCATTCTGAATTGAAGGGCGACTTGATGCGCCATCTGTTTCACCGATCGAACTTCCGTGTTCATGAGAATATCCGATTGCCTGTAGAAAGGTTCGCGTTCCGCGAGCAATTCAGTGATTCGAGCGAGCGGGTCAGGTGTGTTTAGGAGCGGGCGGTTTGATTGAAGACGGACGCGTTTCCAGATTACATTCGGCGAGGCCCAGAGACAGACCACCAAAGAGCGTGTTTTGAGCCGAGGCATGTTGTCAGAATGCGTCACCAATCCGCCGCCTGTCGAAATGATCGTGTGCTTCCAGGAGCCTAATTCTTCGACGACTTCGGCCTCAAGTTTTCGGAAGGCCGGTTCTCCGTCCTCGGAGAAAATCGTGCTGATGCGTTTGCCGGCCCGCCGTTCAATGAGTTCGTCTGTGTCCAAAAAGCGAAAACGCAGCATGGCAGCGAGATGATGCCCGACGGACGTCTTCCCCGTTCCCATGAAGCCGACGAGGGAAATGTTGTCAATGCGCCGCGTTTCGATCACTTCGGTTCTTCTTCGGTGGTAGTGGTTTCCTGGCCGTGTTCAAACGGAACGAAGTGCCGATATGGCGGTCCGAAGCTTGCCCGCAATGAAATCCAGGCGCTTCTGCGAAGGCACCTTTCCTCCGTCTGCTTGGCACACGTAAAATGTGTCGATTGCGGCGCCCATTTCCGTTGAGATTTTTGCCAAGGCAATATCCAGATCCAACTCAAACAGCTTCCGGGAAACCGAGTAAAGAAGTCCGACGCGATCCTCCGCCTCAACCTCGATGATGGTATAGGAATCCGAGGTTTCGTTGTCGAATCGGATTTTTGTTTCGATGATATCCTCGTCTAGAGATTTGTACACCGACGAAGCCGGTTTCTTGCCGTCGAACAAGTCCTCAATCTTGACCGAAGCGGTTAGCGCGATCCGCAGATGACGTTCGAACTTGTCGCGCTCGTCCGATTTCGCGAGAAGGCCGGTGCGCGCATCGGCGACGAACAAACGGTCAAGAATGATCCCATCGGACCTGGTGTAGATTTGAGCATTCAGAATGTTCAAGCCGGAGGCCGTGACGCATCCGGCGATCTTGCTGAAGAGGCCCGCCCGGTCCCAGGTGCAGATATGGACAATGCTGTAGCCGCGGTCGGGTTCGTTCCGCCACGCAACCACGGGTTCGAGGGCTTTTTCGTGTTCGCGAACCAACTGCCCCATGAATCGATGCACGAGATCGAGGTCGGAGACAATCTCTGCGGCTGATTGAGCCTCAAAATATCGTTGGGGCAGGTAGTCGAAATGTGCGATCGTTTCGTCGTCCGGGAAATCTTTGGAAAGCTGAGAGCGGACTTCCTCCAGCAAAAAAGCCTTGTGTTTGGCGTCGGCTCGAAGAGATTCCGGCCCGCCCGTGAGCTGTCGCAATGTGTGATGGTGGAGCGTGAGAAGGAGCGAGTTCTTGAAGCCGTTCCAGAGGTCTGGACTGGTGCCCTGCGAATCGGAAAATGTGTGCAGGGTGAGCATGTCAAGCAGATCCGTGGATCCTACCGTGACGGCGAAGTTTTGAATAACCGAAGAATCGTCCAAATCACGGCGCTGCGATATCTGCACCATTAGCAGATGGTGTTCAATCAACGCGCACAACAGGCGCGTCGCGGGCTCATCCAATTCCAATCGTTTCGCGACTCGTTTTGCGAGCCGGCTTCCGGTTTTAGAGTGGTCGCCCGAAGCCTCCGTCTTCCCGGCATCGTGGAGAAGCAATGCGAGGTAAAGAATCGAAGGGCGCTCGACGCGATGAAAAATGTCTTTGTAATCTCCGAAGGGCGGCTCTGCGGCCGTTGAGATTCGGTCGAGTTTCTCGATGCAAACCAATGTGTGTTCGTCCGTGGTGTAGCGGTGATAGAACTCGTGCTGTACGAGGCAGGTAAGGCGTCCGAATTCCGGCAGGTATTTCCCTAACAGACCGACTTCGTGCATCGACCTTAGTACCGGTGCGACGCTTCCTCTTTGATTCAAGATTTCGAGAAACGTCTCGCGAATATGTGGATTCCGCAGAAACGATCGATCCACAAGATTGAGGCGGTTTCGCACCAGTTGTTCCAGGTCGGGGTGCAGGCGCAGTCCCCTTTGTTGAGCGTGGAGAAATAGACGCATCAATCGTGTCGGATCATCCACGAACGGCTGAGGGGTCGCTGCCAGGATTTCGCCATCGAAGAATTTAAACCCGTCCACGAGCTGTTGAGAAGTGCGCCTCCGGGTCGTTTGAATGATTCTGCGCAAGGAGGGAAGGCGCTTCGGCGCGGGCAGAAGGGCGAGCCGGCGCTCGACGGTGCGTGTAATCAGGTGGATATTCCGCATGTGCGTGTACACTTGGCGCATGAAGTGTTCCAGGCGAACATGGGGGGAGCGGTGCGTATGCCCGAGTTGAAAGGCGATCGTCGGTTGAAGGCTTTTGGGCACCGCGTCCAGAGGGCGATCGGTTTGATAGTGCAGCTCGTTTCGAACCCGGAGCAGATAGTCGTAAGCCGCATCCAATTGTTTGCGTTCCGCCGTGCTGACCATTTCTCTCCGCTCTAATTCCTCCAGAGAACGGGCGCGATATTTGAAGTGAGCCATCCAGAGCAGGTTCTGGTAATCCCGCAATCCGCCACACCCGTTCTTGATATTCGGCTCCAGCATGCAGGCGGAGTTCCCGTGTTTCGCTCGACGGGCCTCCTGATCTGCGATGCGCGCCGCAATATAGCTCTGCTCGCGGTCACGAACGCACTTCGCCAGCACGACGGTCTGCATTCGTTCAAACAATTGCCGGTCGCCGGCGATTAATCGCGCTTCAATCAATGAGGTTTGCGAAAGCATATCGCCGGTCGCAACCTGGACGCAGTCCTCGACCGTGCGGACGGAATGACCAACTTTCAGGCCGATGTCCCAAAGAGTGTACAACAAACCGTCTGTGATTGCGGTCAAGTACGGATCCGGTTTGGAGCGAGCGGTAAACTGACTCGTGTGCAGAAACATGATATCGATGTCGCTGCGTGGATTGAGCTCGCCGCGCCCGTAACCGCCGATAGCCACGAGCGCGACCGGCTTTTGTTGCGATCGTTCCTTTAGCGGCTGGTTCTGGAGCGCTTCGAGAATGTGCCGGAGAAGAACATCGAATACGGCAGCCTGCCCTTCGCAGATGAACCGTCCGCCGCCTCCGGAACGGTGAAGAATCTGTAGGCGGTGACGTTCGACTTTGAGAAACTTTTTGAATCGAGCGAGTTCCTGGCTCGGATGATGGTTCACAGAGGGTCTCAGACGCAGGAGCGCGTCACTCTCGATTTTCTCCGCAAGGGTCAGCATCGAATGCACGATAGGCGAGGAATCCGCGAGATAGCAAGAGAACGCTGATTTCTGATGCAACTTGTCCGGACGCTCGGGTTTGGTAGATTGGAATTCGATGTCTGAGTCTCTCGATCCTGATGCAGCGTTAATGCTTCGTGTGAGGCAGGGCGACGTCGTGGCTTTTGAAAGGATCGTCGAAAAATACAAACAACCCGTTATTAATTTGCTTTACCGGATTCTCCGGGACGCCACGGAAGTTGAGGATCTTGCCCAGCAAGTGTTTTTGCAGGTTTTTAAAGCCGCCGATCGTTATCGGGTTACGGCCAAATTCTCGACCTGGCTTTTTACGATTGCGCGCAATCTTTGCTTGAACGAAATCCGGCGAAGGTCGCGCCATCCGGCGGAATCCATGGAAATGACGTCCTCGGAACATGAGGATCAACCGGTTCGCCAGTTTCAGGATTCGGCGACCGCATCGCCGCCGGATGCGCTTTTACGCAATGAGTTGGTGGAGAAGATTGAAGCGGCATTGTCCGAACTCCCAGAAAATCAGCGAACTGCAATTCTTTTATTTCGGGAGCGTGAAATGTCCTATGAAGAAATCGCGAAAATCCTTGGATGCTCGTTGTCTGCCACAAAGTCGTTGATCCATCGCGGACGGGAAATTCTGAAACGAAAGCTCAAACCCTATTTGCGCACTGGCATTTGGCTCGAGGATAAGGAGTCCGCAACTTAATCAAGATAGCGGTTTTAAAAAGAGACAGAACCATGCAACGGCCGAGAAAAAACGAAAGGTTAGTTCGGAAACGAGACCTACGGGTATCGAGCAAATCGGAAGCTCATTGCGAAAGTGAGACGATTGAGGACGCGGCGCTCGACCGCTTGCTTGATGAACTGCCGGATGTTCCGGTCTCTTCAAATTTTACAGCCCAAGTGGCCGGGTTGGTTCAGCATGAAGAGATTTGCCGGGCGCCGAATTGGGCGGTGCGTTGGCGCGCATTGCAGGCGGCGTTTTCGTGGCCTCATAAATTTGCCGTGGTATCCTTGTTTTTGGCGGCAGCGATTTTCTCGCACCACCAATATCGGCTTGGCGTTCGCGAGGAAGTGGCGCGGAGTGTCGCGGCCGTCGGTCACGTGGCCAGTATTCCAACGGTTGAAATGCTGGAGAATTTTGAGGCAATCCGGCGATTGAATCTTGTGCCTCAGGAAGTTGATATGGAGTTGTTAGCCGCCCTTCAATGATCCTCGAACGTCACTCTCGAATGATATGGATTTGCCGATTTGGCTTGGGCTTGTGTTTCGGCTCGATCACGGGAATTGCCCAGGATTCGGTTTCCGACCGCGTGGAAAATCTGCCGGGCATTTCGAGTGAACTGACCGAGGTGGGTGATTCCCTTTTGCCTCCCTTGGATTTCTTCCGGAAGTTGCTCGAGATGCCGCCTTTGGATCGTGAACAGGCTCTGGCAGGCAGACCGGCATCCAAGCGAGAGGCTCTCAAAGCCAAGATTGCGGAGTACTCAAATATGCCGGCTGCGGATCGGGAACGCCGGTTGCGAACGACGGAGCTTCGATTCTATTTGATGCCGCTGATGAAACTTTCACCCGGGGAACGTTCAGGCAAGCTTGAGGCCGTTCCGCCGCATCTTCGGAAACTCGTGGCGGACCGACTTCAGCACTGGGATTTATTGCCGCAGCCATTCCAGAAAGAGGTTCTCGACCAAGAATCCGCAATTCACTATTTCGCGCGTCTTGAGGCGGGCACGTCCGCCGAGAGAGAGCAGATTCTCAGCACGTTTCCTGAAGACCGCCGCCGGGTTCTTGAGGCGGAAATCCAAAAATGGCGCCGCACACCCAAAGCAGAGCGCCAGAAAATGTATGCCAGGTTCGACCAGTTCTTTGAACTCCCGCCCGATGAAAAAGAGAAAACGCTGAATGTTTTGTCGGAGGAGGAACGCGTGCAGATGCAGGAAGCTCTTCAAAGGTTTGGCAAATTGCCCGCCGCGCAGCGCGAGGCGTTTATCGAGTCGTTTCAAAAATTCGCCAATATGAGTGTGGAGGAGCGGGATCAGTTCTTGAACAATGCGGAGCGGTGGCAGGCGATGTCTGGCCGGGAGCGCCAAACTTGGAGGAATCTGATTAATCTTCTTCCCGTCTCCTCGGAGCCTCCGCTTCCGCCAGGCGTCGCTGGCGCGCCTCGGATTCGAGGAATCCCGCTCGGGAAACCCGCGCAAGGTGTGACGAATCCGCTTCCATCCCTCCCGGGCACAGCAAAGTAGTTGTATTCCCGCTTGTCACTCTTCTGGCAGACTCGTAGGTTGCCCGCCGACCGTGCATAGCATCGCTTTCGAAATAGGTGGATTCGCCATTTATTGGTATGGAATCCTGGCTGCTCTTGCGTTCGTAGCCGGGTTCTGGACTGCGGGCCGCCGAGCAGGTCTCTACGGAATTTCGGGACAAGCGGTTGTCGATCTTGCTCCTTGGTTGATCGGTGGAGCGATCATAGGGGCGCGCATTTGGTATGTCGTTTATTTCTGGAACGAGGAATTCTCAGGAAAACCGTTCTGGGAAGTCTTTATGCTTCGCCGCAGCGGGCTTGTTTTTTACGGAGGATTAGCCGGAGCATCCCTTGCGACCATTCTCTACGTTCGATTGAAAGCGCTGCCCCTCTGGAAAATGGCGGACTGCCTCGCTCCAAGCATTGCATTGGGGCACGGTTTCGGGCGAATCGGTTGCCTCATGACGGGATGCTGTTACGGGTGCCCGACTGATCTCCCTTGGGCTGTCCGTTTCCCGGCGGATCATTGGACTGCCGGTGTGGCGGTGCATCCAACGCAAATCTATGAGTCCGCACTGAACTTTACTTTGTATGCCGGATTGGCGTGGCTATATCCCCGCAAACGATTCGACGGCCAGATCTTTGCGGTTTATCTGTGCGCATATTCCGTGCTGCGCGCCGTTGTCGAATCGTTTCGTGGAGACTATCCGAAACGCTACCTGGGCGGAGTGATTACACCTGGTCAAATATTCAGCGTGCTCACACTGGTGGCCGGAGTGGCCCTTTTTCTGGCGCTCAAGCGGCGGAAGCAAAAGCAACAAGAACCCGCTCGGTAGAAAACGTCAAAGGATTCATGTCAGAGCGAAGCGAAACGGTTTTCGTAACGGACCTGTACGTGAATCAGCGTCTGGACACATTTCTCAGATCCCGTTTCGCCGCTGTGTCGCGCGAGACTATCCGCCGGTTAATCGATCAAGGCGAGATCCGAGTGGATGGTGGAACGGTCAAACCGTCTCACCGGCCCGTCTATGGCGAGCGAATCGATGTGCACTGGCCCGAGCCGAAATCGCTCAACGTAAAGCCTGAAGAGATCCCGCTGGATATTCTTTACGAAGACGACGGATTGCTGGTGCTGAACAAAACGGCTGGGCTGGTCGTTCATCCGGCGGCGGGTCACGAAGAACACACGCTCGTGAACGCTCTGTTGCATTATTGCCGGGGGCGGCTCAGTGGGATTGGCGGCGTCGCGCGGCCCGGGATCGTGCATCGGCTCGATAAAGAGACCAGCGGATGCCTCGTCGTGGCGAAAAGCGATGCGGCACATCTGGGTTTGTCAAAGCAGTTTGCCGAGCGGCAAACGGAGAAAGTTTACGAAGCGATTGTGTGCGGCCATTTGCGCAAGCCAGAGGGTGAGATACGTGCCGCGATCGCGCGGCATCCGTCGCATCGGAAACGAATGGCTGTTACGGGCGGAAAAGGGCGTGAAGCGTGGACGACGTATCGGTTGCTGGGGCGTCTGCGCGATTGCGATCATGTCGAGGCCGAACTGCACACCGGACGCACTCACCAGCTCCGTGTGCATTTTCAACACGTGGGTCATCCGCTGGCTGGCGATTCGTTGTACGGCAGCCGGCAGACACAACGGCTCGAGGCGCAAACCGGTTATGTCGTTCCTCGAGTCATGCTGCACGCGCGCACTTTGAAGTTTTCCCACCCGGATACAGGACAGCGCATGACCTTTAACGCGCCCTTGCCTGACGATTTTCTAGCCGCGTTTCAAGCTCTTCAGGATGCCGCTCGATAACCCTCCGTCCGCTGGCGATAATGCTTTTTAGCACTGATTGAAGGCTTGCTTGCCTCTGGGACCTTTGCCGGACGCGTATTTTCGCCGTTGAAATCCCTTTTGAATTCTGCCCTCAGTTCGACTCGGAATCGGGAATAATTGCTGCAATACGTACATCAGTCCTATATTGGTGACTGCAATGATTTGTAGAAACGAAGAGCGGAGGGCGATGCCAGATGAGGGTCCGGCCGCGGAGGCGGCTCGATGGCGCCTGTTTTTGCGGTGTTCACTCTTAATTGCGCTAACGTTCTTGTTGCCTGCTTGCGCTTCGGTTGGTCCGGACCGGCAGCGGCTCGTTTCCAAACCGAACATGCTGTTCTCAGACACCGCAGCCTTCAATTATCAATCGAAACTCCTGATTCAAACGGAATCGGGTTCGGGTTTCGTTGCCGGAGGCAAAGCGGCGGGTTGCACCTCCTGCCGTTGAAGAATCGCATCCTGAGCATGAATTTTTCGCGCTTTTTCTATGGCATCGCATGCGCGTTTCTCGCGGCTTCGCCGCTCTCCAGAGCAGAGACCAACGAGCCGGCTCCGAGTTTCTCGCTTCCCCGATGGAAAAGCGGTGAACTGGTTAAACTGGAGGATTTCCACGGGCAAATAGTCGTTCTCGATTTTTTCGCCTATTGGTGCGCTCCATGCCGAGCCGCTTCGACTGAGCTTGAGGAGGGTATTCGCAAGTATTACAGCCTCAACCAAGGAAATCGTCATGGAGTTCCGGTCCGCGTGCTCTCGATCAACATCGAGAAGGCGTTTCCAAAACGAACCGATGATTTCATTCTAAAAACCGGAGTTTCCGAGGTGCTCAATGATTCGGATGCCGCAGTTCTAAGTCTCTTTGGAGGCGTGGGAATTCCCTATCTGATCGTCCTGGATGGATCAAAGTCAACTATGACTTCACCCGAATTTCGCGTTGTGTACAAGCGCGCGGGATTCGAGGGAACAGCGAAACTGCGGCAAATCATCGACGCGCTGGGCGGCGTTTCCAATCCAACTGCTTCGCAAGCGAGGGGACACGATTCTTCCGCAAAAGAGAAGATCGAGAGCATAGCCCCTTCCGTTCCGCGGACTCATGAACTGGAGGCCGATTTCGAATCACTCTGGTCATCCGATATATTGCTCACGCAATCGAGCGCGACCTACAATCTGGCTCAACCGTCGTCGAAGATAGGACTCGGCGTTTCGCACAGCTCGATCGGGTTTGATTACCGTCCGGTCTCGTTCGACTTTCTTGGCATCGCAACGGACATCCGCGAGGATCGGCTGGCAGTTCAGGGTAATTGGAACGTCCGGCTGTCTGATCGCATCAACGCGTTAGGATCCGGAGGTCTGTATGATGGCTTTACGGACTATCGATCGGCGTGGCTTAACGAGTACTATCGGCAACAGTTCGGTACACTCCCGGAATATAGGATTGGGGATCCGAGCGGATGGAACCTGTCCGCGGGAGTGCGATGGGAGTACGTTCCAAGTGTGGGCTTCCTGCAAGCGGACCTTGCTTATTTGCGAGACACGATCGCTCCGGGATACGAGATCGATTTCGATGGCCTTTTCCGAGGTCGCGAAATATTGCATACGTACGCCGCGAGCCTTTCCACCGAGAACATTTTGACGCCGTCTGTCCGGGCGCTTAACGAGATTCACGTTCTGGATACGACCGATCGAGAGGTCCGGATCACCTATCAAGCCTCATTAAACTGGGCTCTGGGCGAACGTTGGGTCTGGCGTTCTTACGCGGGATTGACGTTCGAGAAGCCTGAATTTGATGCAACATATCTCGGCGCATCATTGGAGTATGAGCTTACGCCGGCATTGCTGCTTGGTTTGAATGGAAGGTTCTATCGGGATTCCGGCGAGATTGAGAATTCGCTGCTGTTTTCGGCAGCCGCACCGAGAATCAAGAGTTACCAGGCGGGCTTGAGTCTCAGGTGGACCCGAGGCAGGTCGGTGCTAAAGATCCATGCGGCGCCATATTTCACCCGCTACGCGCCGACGAGTCTGGGTACGGCATTCTTTCAAAACCTCTACAAAGATCGCGATTGGGGCATTGCGCAATTCGCGTACTCGGTTAGTTTCTGACCCGGAACACCTGACATTCATGAACTCAAATCCGCGCGCTGTCGGCACCTCAATCATCGAAAACAAAGCGAATCGGAATGTTCGGCACGACTTAAACCGGATGGGTCCGCGCCACGAAACGGCGCTAGTGGTTCTGTTTTTCCTCTTATTTTGTCTTTTTCCAACGAACATCGTCGCACAGACAATGTATCGGACGGGCGACCAGATCGAGGATTTCACGCTAACAAATCGCGAAACGGGCGAGCCTCTGATGTTAAGCGACTTCGAGGGGAAGATTGTTTTCCTTGAGTGGTTTGCGTGGTGGTGACCGTTCTGCCAAGCTGCCGCCCGTGAGGTTGGCCCTGGAGTGATCGATTACTACAAATCTCGTGCCGGGAATCCGGACGGGATTCCAGTAGTCCAAATCGGAATAAACTTGCAGTTGGGACAAGATGCGCTGACCGACAATTTCATTCGGCAAGCGGGTTACGACTACGTGGCCGATGACACAAGCCGCATCTTGGCTCGGCGCTTCCAGGCGTCAGGGCAACCCATCTTCGCCATTATCAACGGGGTGGCGAATTCCCCAAGCCACAAGCAATGGGAGCTGCTTCTGCATCAAAACGGCTACGGCACGACGCAGCATCCGATCGAACGGTTCCGCGGAGTAATTGACTCCGTTAATGCGGCGGCAGTGGCAATTCCGCCAAGGATCAACCGCATTCAGCGCCTCGCTGACGGATCTTTTGAACTGACGGTGTTGACTGATTCGGCGGCGATCCTTCAGCTTGAAGCAACTTCGAATCTTACGGACTGGGCTCCGATCACGTCCGGCACAGCACAAGGTGGAGCGGTGCGTTTTCTTGATACTCAATCGAAAGGCTTGGACTTGCGCATCTATCGTGCCGTTTTTAGGTAGCCTTCGCTCGCCCTTGCTTAATGTTCCGTGAAATGATTCACCTGACCACTATTTCAGAATGAACAACCGCATCTTTATTCAACGTACGTTCCTTACCCTAACCGCTGGCTTTTTTTTGGCGTCAGACAATGCGCGCGCCGCCGAAGTTCAGCACCGGGTTTTAGCCGCGGATTACAGTGTAAAGCGCATGGCGATTGTGAATGAGAACGGGACCATTGAGTGGGAGTATCCAATTCGGGATATTCATGACCTACAGCGATTGCCCAATGGGAATATTCTCTGTCAAATCGGCTGGACGCGCGTCGTGGAGATCAGTCCGGATAAGAAGATCGCCTGGAGTTACGACAGTTCGAAAATGAATGGAAACGAGGGCAAGCCGGTTGAGGTGCATGCGTTTCAGCGTCTTGAAAACGGATTAACAATGATTGCTGAAAGCGGACCGGGCCGAATCATTGAAGTGGATCGGGAAGGCGTTCTCCATAAAGAGATCCGTCTGAAGCGAGACGTGCCAAGTACGCATAGCGACACGCGAATGGCCCGCAAAACCATTGCGGGCACCTATTTGGTATGCCACGAACGGGATGGGGCTGTTCGCGAGTACGATGACAGCGGCAGGGTAATCTGGGATTTCGCGGTTCCGTTGTTTGGGAAGGAACGAAAACCTGGTCACGGTGTGGAAGCGTTCGGCAATAGCGTCTATGGAGCGATCCGGTTAGAAAATGGGAATACACTGATCGCAACCGGAAATGGTCATAGCATTCTGGAGGTGACCCCGGGCAAAGAGATTGTCTGGAGCCTTCACCAGAACGATCTGCCAGGAATTCAATTAGCCTGGGTCACCACGCTTGCCCGGCTTCCAAACGGGAACACTGTCTTCGGGAATTGCCATGCCGGTCCGGAGAATCCTCAAATCATTGAGGTGACGAAACAGAAAGAGGTTGTCTGGACGTTTAAAGATTTTGAGAGGTTCGGGAACGCGCTGCCGGTGTCACTGCTGTTGGACATTCAAAGTGACAGTCTTCGCTGAGCGCAGTGCCAAAAAGTTTCCGATGGGTGCCGCGCCCGTTCCGATCCGGCTATAGAACCCGCGGAGGAAGCTTTTTCTCCACGGGACTTTTTTTTAGAGTCACGAATTTCGGAAGCCCGCCCTCCATAGGCAATTGGAGTTGCCCGCTAATCAGGGGGCGGGCGTACTCGATAAACCGCTCATTCGGAAGAAAACCGTCCGCGCTAATCCAATCGCGCGGAATCAGATGCTCGACATTGGCGATATCTTTTAAGTCCTGAAGCCCAGTCGTCCATTTGTAGGGTTCGTGTTCCAGGCGGACGATTTTTACCATATATCCGCTCTTTCCCTCAATGGCCGCACGGACTGCCGCCTGCCCACACGCCACCGCTTCTTCTACATCGGTTTCACTCGCGCAATGAGCTGCCGCCCGTTGGGCGTATCCAAGCTTGACGGTCCGCGTCTTCGTCTTGGATTTGCTGGAAATAATTTCGCCTATACGCTCGGCTGCTCCAGAAAGCACCGGGTGGCCGAACGCGTCGAGTCTGGTGTTATCGGCGCCGATTTCATTCCCAGCCGAGTCCTTCAAACCTTCGCCCACCACGACAATGCAGTATCGGATTTCGGAAACGGTTGCTTCAACCTTTGAAATGAACGCCTTTTCGTCGAACGGGATTTCTGGCAGGAGAATAATGTGAGGAGCGTCCTCCGGATTTCGTTTTGCCAGAACCGTCCCCGCGGCGATCCATCCAGCAGATCGACCCATAACTTCGATAATGCAGCAAGAACCGCCGTCGGTCGCCATGCTCCGAACATCGGCGGCGATCTCCATGACGGTGGTCGCGTTGTATTTGATCACCGATCCGTAACCCGGACAGTGATCCGTGTGCGGCAGGTCGTTGTCGATCGTTTTGGGAACGCCGATGACCCGCAATGCATACCCGCGAGCGAGCGCCTGTTCATGCAACTTGTGGGCCGTGTCCTGTGAGTCGTTGCCGCCCGCATAAAAGAAATAGCGAATATTGTGCGCTTCAAACACTTCGAATAGGCGATTGATATCCTTGGCGGCCTGATCTGTATTCTTCTTAAAATCGATTTTATACCGGCAGGTGCCGAGCGCCGCCGCCGGCGTGTGTTTGAGGCCCTCTATTGAAACGCTAAGCTCATCTTGAATATCGATGAGATCCTCGTTCAGAATTCCGAGAATACCGTTGAGGCCGCCATAAATCTCGGTAATGGCGTCCGGGTGTTTGCCTGCTTCCTCGATGACTCCCGCGACACTGGCGTTAATGACGGCGGTGGGGCCGCCGGATTGGGCCACCAACAAGTTTCCAGTAAATTCGGACATGAGATTTTATCTATGATTATTGGCGCTCAGACTTCAACAACCTCGTTGGCAAGCGTGCCAACACCGGATATGTGAATTCGTACCGCATCTCCTGGTTGAAGCGTAAATTCATCCGATGGGATGATCCCAGTCCCGGTGAGCAGCACCACGCCGTTCGGAAACATTTGACTTCGGAATAAAAAACTCACGAGAGAATCAAAAGTGCGTTTCAGTTGTCCCGGACTCGTTTCACCTTCGAAACAGATTTGACCGTGGCGTTCAATCACCAGCTTGATAGTCCAGTTTCGCACTTCGGCCTCGGTCACGCCGACGGTCACGAACGGGCCAACCGAACAGGATCGATCATAGACCTTTGCCTGAGGCAGATAGAGCGAGTTTTCACCCTCGATATCGCGCGAACTCATGTCGTTTCCAACGGTATAACCGGCGATCTGCCCCTTGGAATCGATGACAAGGGCTAGTTCAGGTTCGGGAACATTCCAACGCGCGTCCTTGCGAATGCCAACCGGTTCGTCCGGCGAGACAACCTTTTCCGGCAAGGACTTGAAGAATAACTCGGGGCGTTCGGCGTCATAAACGCGGTCGTAAGCGCTGGCGCTGAAATCCGATTCATCCATTCGAGCCTTCTTGCTGCGCAGGTAAGTAACGCCCGCAGCCCAGACCTCCTGGCGTTCGACGGGTGTGATTACCTGAACAGCGGCCAATGGGTGGCGAGGCAGCGCCGTTGCGGCCAGCTTTTCAAGCTGCCGCAAAAAATCCGATTCCTCGAGGAATGTTGAAAGCGAGGTGACGCCGGCCGGCGTTAAATCGAATAATTCATCAGAATCGACGATGAGACCGATGCGTGGCTGCGCGTCGTACGTTTTGAAGCGGCAGAGTTTCATCGTGTCGGATTAATTTGAGTAATCCAAATAGACCGTCTTAATCCGTGAGTAGAATTCGATCGCGCCGGCTCCCTGCTCTTTGAACGAATCCGTGCTGGAACCTTTGACTCCGCCGAACGGTGCCTGCAAGGCCAATCCCGTTGAAATCTGATTAATCTTCACTACACCGGCTTCAATGCGATCGGCGTATAGCATCGCTTTTTTGATATCCCGTGTGACAACCGACGCCGAAAGTCCCACATCGACACCGTTTGCCACGCGGATCGCTTCATCAAAATCATCCACAGGCATGACCGCAACGACTGGTCCGAACACTTCCTCGCGAGCGATTGTCATTTCCGGAGTAACATCACCCAGGACCGTCGGTTCCATAAAATAACCGTGCGCCAAATCGCCTTCGGAAATGCGATTTCCGCCACAAACAAGCTTTGCGCCCTCCTTGACGGCGCCTTGCACATATTCAAGGTTTCCGTCCAATTGTTGCTCGCTCACCACAGGACCCATCTCGACGCCTTGGTGAAGTCCGTTGCCAACTCTGAGAGTTCGAGCCTTTGCCGAGAGTTTTTCGACGAAGGATTGAACAACACTTTTTTCGACAATCACGCGGCTGGTCGCTGTACATGCTTGGCCCGTGAGTCCGAAACCAGCTTTTACAACAAGCGTAACCGCCAAATCCAGGTCGGCGTCCGCGAGGACAATCGTTGGGTTCTTGCCGCCCATTTCCATTTGAGCCCGCGCCATTCTTTGGGCCAACTGAAGGTAGATCGTATTTCCGACCGAATAGGAGCCTGTGAATGAGAGGGCTGCGACCGCGGAATTCATTGCGAGCTCGCCACCTGCGGCGCGCCCAGCTCCCGTTACGACGTTGAGAACGCCTTTTGGCAGTCCGGCCTCGGTTAATGCTTTTGCAAGCTCGTGAGTAAGTCCGGGCGCCGCGGAGGCCGGTTTGATCACAACACTATTGCCGCTCACGAGAGCGGGCGCCATTTTCCACGCCGGAATCGCGATCGGAAAATTCCAAGGAGTGATGAGACTGACAACCCCTAGGGGTTGCCGCATCGTATAAAGCAAATTGTTTGGAAAATCGTGAGGAATGGTTTGCCCGCCAATCGTGTAGCTTAGTCCTCCGAAAAACCGAAAGATATCAATCGACCTCTGGACTTCGCCTTGACTCTCCACGAGGGTTTTGCCTTCTTCGCGTGTCAGCAACTCCGCTAATTCGACTTTGCGAGTTTCGAGGACTTGGGAAGCTTTGCTGAGAATCCGGCCGCGGGCGATTGACGTGGAAGCGCTCCATTTCCCGAAAGCTCGCCGAGCCGCCTCAATTGCCTGGGATGAGTCTTCTTTGGAACTTTGAGGATACTCGGTAACAACCTCCCGCCGATCCGCTGGATTGAGGTTTTGAAAAACTTCGCCAGACCTGGCCGGTATCCATTCACCATCGATAAAATTTAAATACTTTTGCATGACCGTTTTATGTCGAACGGCGCGCAGACTAGCAGGAGACGCGGGTGCTAGAAAAACAAAAAAGGAAGACGGGCTTCGTCTTTTTCAAGAACCACCCATCTTCCAATTTTGCGCTGTGTCCGAACTAGGTGCTTTTCCTATGTTCTAAATTATTACGCCTTTCTTTTTGGCGATGTCCTGTTTCTGGATGGATGTGTGTCCCTTAATAAGACAGGTCGTTATTGTCGCAGCCTTCTCGGCACACATTTCAATGCTGCGTTCTACTTGAAGTTCAGCATCACAAACCCAACAACTACAACAAGTATCACAAACCAATCCATCATTTTGAGGCTAAAAAATTTTGTATTCATCTCAGATTTACTCGATTGCGTTCGGTCGATAAAGCAACCGGAATGCCAATCGCAGAAATGCGTGAAGACGGGAGACGGTTCCCGGACTTTAGCGGAGACCAAGTTCCTTGAATTGCACGATCCGATAAGCGGCACGAAGTTGATCAACGATCGGAGAGACCGCGACCGAGTTCCCGTCGATTTTGGTGACTTCCACCAATCCACGGGTGCTCGTTGTGAGGAATACGGCTTCAGCCTTTTTGAGAGCGTCTAGTGAAATGGAACATTCCTCCCAATGAAATTCGAGTGCGGAGCAGATTTCGAGCACGACTGCGCGTGTGATTCCCGGCAAGGCACCCGATTCGATCGGAGGCGTCCAGACGGTGTCTCGGGCAATCCAGAACACGTTTGCGCTCGATGATTCAGCGACCTCACGCCGGTGATTCAGGAGCAGGGCATCATTTGCACCGTTTCTGTCCGCCTCCGCTCGGGCGCAGACGTTGCTGAGTTTGTTGGTCGTTTTGTATTGAGTGAGCGGATCACCGGCATAAACGGTGAATGAAGAGGTGATCACCTTCCATTGCGCATGATCTGGCGCTGTATCGTTCGGCGGCGGATGCAGCGACAGCACCAACGTCGGATCATCCGCGTTTTTTGGCGAGTATCCACGCGCACCGATCCCTCGTGTGAGCTGTATTCTAAGAGCGCACTCGGTGATTCCGTTCCTTTTGAGCAACTCCTCGACACGCGCGTTCATGACGGCGTCCGAATCATTCCAACCGATTTGCAGGAACTGAGCGCCGGACCGTAGCCGATCCAAGTGCTGTCCAAATCGAAAGGGGATTCCGTTCGCCACGAAGACCGTTTCAAAAAGCCCATCGCCGTATAAGAAACCGCGATCGAAAACCGTGACGACCGCTCTGTTTTCAGGGACGTAATCATCGTTAATGAAAACAATCACGAGTCAAAGAAAGGTTTAAAATCCGGTTCAAGATGGAGGGCCGTCGTAAATCCGCGCGCTTTCGCGAGCGTCTCTTCATATTCCGCGAGGGGATCCGAGTCTGCGACGATGCCGGCCCCCACATTGAAATGGACCATGCTCCCAACGCAAATCGCGGATCGAATCAAGATGCTGAGCTGTGTTTCTCGGTTGAATCCGAGGTAGCCCAGAGCGCCCGTGTAAGGGCCTCGAATGACTTGCTCAAGTTCATCAATGATCTCCAGGGCGCGAATTTTTGGCGCTCCGGTAACGCTTCCACCGGGGAAACAAGAGGCGAAGGCGCTGAAATGTGTCATATCTGACCTCAAATGTCCCTCGATCGTGGAAACAAGATGCTGCACTTGGGGAAAACGTTCGAGAGTCACGAGATCGGGAACCTGGACTGTCCCGAATTCGCATACTTTTCCCAGATCGTTCCTTAGCAGGTCTGTAATCATCACGAGTTCCGCCAGTTCCTTCGGGCTGGTTAGGAGCTCGTAGTTCAATCGGGCATCCTGGTCCGGGTCGCTGGACCGCGGCCGAGTGCCCTTTATGGGACGAGTTTGAATATGAGCTCCGCTCATGCGCAAGAAGAGTTCGGGAGAGGAAGACGCGATTTGAAATTCGCCCGAATCGTAAAACGCGGAGTATGGAGCGGGGGACACCGAGGACAACTGTTGGTATAGCCTCCAGCCGTCCAAGTGTGTTTGGGCGGTCAACCTGTGCGAAAGGTTGACTTGATAGATGTCGCCGGAGCGAATGTAATTCTGCGCTTTCGCGACTGCCATGATAAACGTGCCGCGTGAAGTGTTGCTCCTGACCGACGGGCGTTCAGTAATATTTGCGGAAACGGATCTGGAGGAAAAGGCGTTTTGGACCGGATTGTCGCTCTGATGGAGCATTGCTCTCCAAAAAAGCAGCCGTTCCGTCGCCTTATTCTCATTTCGAGATCCGTCGGCGCACAGGCCGGTCGAGACAATCCATGTCTTGCCGAGCCGGTGGTCAAAAACAACCAGACTATCGTAAAATCCAACATCGCAATCCGGCAAATCCAGGTCGTTCAGCGCTTTGCGCGGAAGACGCGGTTCGACAAAGTTCTTCAGGTCAAATCCCCAGAAACCAAAGCAGCCTCCCAACGGAAACGGAAGATCCAGTTCATCGGCGATTTCATAGCGTGCCATTAGGGAATCCAACAAACGCCACGGATTTCCGTACTGAACGTGAACATGGTCGCCGGTGCGCAATTCACAGCGGGAACCAAAGGAACGGAACTTGAGAAAAGGGGCGACGGCGGCAAACGAGTAACGATTCTCCCGCGAGCCGAATAGTGCCGTTCGCAACAGCACAACGCCTCCCGATGAGCGAACTCGTTCCGTAAGGGATTCCGGACTGTGCGTGCTTGAAATTTCTTCGAACAGTGAGTGCATTGGAATCCGCCTCAAATTGTCATAGAGCCGATCTCATATCTGACTAGCGCGATGCTCCTCGCTCGATCTCCACTGCGCGACGCGCGCTGGCGCTTGGGTAAGATCGTTCCATTTCGTGTTTCTCTTCAAAACTGAAGTGATTCCCGGAATCCTCGATCTGATTTGAGCGGGCTGATAACAGCGAGGTTCAAATGCTCATCGCGAAAAAGGTCGGCTGCAACATCTCGAATTTCGCGAGCGGTGACTTGGTGCAACCTTCGCTTGAGGGTGGCCGATGTGATGAGGTCGCCGTAACCGAGAATCTGCTCGGAGATCCACATCATTTGACTCTCAGTCCCCTCCAGGCTTAGGTCCAATTGACCGATCAAATAGTCGCGCGCGCGGCCGAGTTCCTTAGGGCCGACCAGCGTTTTCTTCAAACGTTTCAACTCGCGCATGATCAGGCGAAGAGCTTGCGGAAGCTTCTTTGTTTCTACTCCCGCGGAGATCGTGAGCACTCCGGTGTCCTCGAAGAAGGAAACAGAACTTCCAATCGAATAGGCGATTCCTTGATCTTCCCGGACAACCTGGAAAAGCCTCGAGCTCATGTTTTCGCCGAGAACGGTGTTCAACATCCGGAGGGCGTATCGGCGCTTGTCGTGGCGGGAAAACGTCCGGATTCCCAGCGCTACTTGGGTTTGTTCGACCTGTTTTGTGAGGAGCCGGATTCGCGACTGAGTCTGGCAGTTTGTGGCCGGCAAGAAACCACCGGCCGAACCGACGGCCAAAAGCGGAACAAAGCGGCGAACTGCCTGGCAAAGCTGCTTGTGTTGCACTTTTCCCGCGGCAGCGATCAATGTTGCCGAACTGACATAGCTTGAGCGCTGGAAGCGAATCAGCTCTGCTCGTGTTATGGCATCGAGGGTTTCATGCGTGCCGGTCAAGGAACGCCCCAGCGGGTGTCCCGGCCACATGAGTTCACTGAGCATTTCCTGCACGTGTTGATGCGGCTGGTCCAGGGACATTGCCACTTCTTCCTTAATGACGTTGCGCTCCCGTCTGATCTCGACCGGATCGAACTTGGAATTCAAGAACATGTCCACCAGCACATTCAGAACTTCCTTCCAGCGATCAAAACGAGCTTTGGCATAAATGCAGGTGTGTTCCTCGGAAGTGAACGCGTTGATATAGCCGCCAATTCCCTCGACCGCTTCGGAGATTTCTTTCGCGGATCTTTCTCGGGTGCCCTTGAAGAGAAGGTGTTCAATAAAATGCGAGATTCCGGAAAGTGACGCGGGTTCGTGGCGGCCGCCCACGGCGATCCAGATCCCGAGACTCACACTGGTCATGTGGGGCAGAGCCGCACTCACAACGGTTAGTCCGTTGCGCTCATGGGAAATCTCGTACATACGAACTGAGGATTGGCAATGAACCCGCCTGTCACGCAAACGCCCTGCCGACGGTTTTCGGAGGACCGACCTGTCGCAGGTAATCCAAAATGATCGATACCGTTTCGTCGATATCATCCGTCACGGTCGCAAGATCGAGGTCTCCCGGACTTATGAGAGAATTCTTTTCCACAACCGTTTTCATCCATTTTAGCAGGCCGTTCCAATAGGAGCTTCCGAACAGAATGAGTGGGACACGCGAGACCCGTTCGGTCTGGACGAGAGTCAGCACTTCGAAGAATTCGTCCAGTGTTCCAAACCCGCCGGGCATAAAAATAAAGGCCGCGCTATACTTCACGAAACAGACTTTTCGGGAGAAGAAATAGTGAAAATCGATCGGAATATTTGCGAATCGATTCCCTTGCTGCTCAAACGGGAGTTCGATGTTTAATCCTACCGACTTGCCTTTTGCCTCTGCCGCGCCTCGATTGGCCGCTTCCATGATGCCAGGTCCGCCTCCCGTGATCACCGCGAGACCGTTCTTTGCCAGTTTTCTCGCGAGTGCCGCGCAGGCCTTGTAATAGGGATCTCGAGGAGGAGTTCGTGCCGAGCCAAAGATCGTTACGGCCGTCCCGACTGTGGACATCGTCTCAAACGAATCCACAAACTCCGCCATTATGCGGAAAATGCGCCAGGGATCCTCGTTTACGAAACCATTCACATTGCTCATGATTGGGCGAGACTAGTTCCCAGAACGGATGGTGACAAGGTTTCCGAAGCGTGAATCCGCTTTGGGGAGTAAACCCGGGGCATTTGCAGTTGTGTTGGGTGCTTGCTTGCATTTGAGAGCTGAGTTATGAGATTGGCTCGATGACTTTAGTTTCTAACCATGAAAGGGAGTCCCGGAAATGAAGGAAGGCGCTTCGATTCTCGGCGTCATTCCCGCTCGGCACGCTTCCACGCGGTTTCCCGGAAAACCGCTCGCTCTAATTCAGGGAAAGCCTCTGATCCAGCATGTTGTCGAGAGATGCCGGAAAGCGACCAGATTGGATGAAATTGTCGTTGCCACGGACGACGATCGAATTCGAGAGGTTGCGGAACGATTCTGCCGGGTGGAAATGACGTCGCCGGACCATCCGAGCGGGTCGGACCGGATTGCCGAAGTTGCCTCTCGATTGGCGTTCGATGGAGTCGTGAACGTGCAGGGAGACGAACCGCTGATCGATCCTAAGGTCATCGATTTGGTCGCCGATGGATTGAAAGAGGCGGAAATGTCCACTGCCGCCACTCCACTGCGGGACATCGGCGACTTTCAGAACCCGAATATTGTGAAAGTGGTTGTCAACGCAAATGGGCGGGCTCTATACTTCTCGCGGCGCACGATTCCGTACGTCCGAGATGCCGCCAATCGTTCCATTGATGAGCAATTGGCGGCGTTTCCTTTTTTGAAGCACTTGGGAATTTACGGATATCGTCGCGAAACGCTCTTGAAATTGGTCCAACATCCGTTGTCGCCGCTCGAACGTGCGGAAAGGCTGGAACAACTCCGCGCCTTGGAAATTGGAATTGAAATCGTGGTTGTCCAAGTGGAATACGACAGTGTGGGTGTGGACGTCCCTGAAGACGTTGAGCGCGTTGAGCGGCTGCTCCGCGGTTTGTGAAGATGTCCTGGCCGCGAGTGCGGGCGGCTTCGGGACGCAATCTTGATTGAGCCCGGCGTGTTATCGCGCCTCGAGAAAAGAATGAAATACATTTTTGTCACAGGTGGCGTGGTTAGCTCGCTCGGCAAAGGGTTGACGGCCGCTTCCCTGGGAACTTTGCTCGAGAATCGCGGATTGAAGGTGACCCTGCAGAAATTTGATCCCTATCTAAATGTGGATCCGGGAACCATGAATCCATATCAGCACGGGGAGGTCTATGTGCTGAATGACGGCGCGGAAACGGATCTTGATTTGGGCCATTACGAACGGTTCACCAAATCGAGTCTGAGCCGGTTCAACAATCTCACGAGCGGCCAGGTTTATCAGACCGTTCTCGACAAGGAACGGCGCGGTGAATACCTCGGCAAAACAGTTCAAGTGATACCGCATGTCACCGACGAGATTCAGAAACGAATCCTCGAAATAGGCGAGCGGACCCAAGCGGACGTTGTCATCACTGAAATCGGAGGCACTACCGGTGACATCGAAGGGCTTCCTTTCCTGGAAGCGATTCGAGAGTTCGCTCTGGACGTCGGCCCAAGCAACGCAATCTTTGTCCATGTCACCTATGTTCCATTCATCAAGGCCGCCGGTGAGCTCAAGACAAAGCCGACGCAACAATCGGTTGCCAAGCTTCGCGAGATCGGAATCGCGCCGCAAATTCTTGTCTGCCGGTGCGAACAGCCGTTAAACAAGGAACTTCGGCAGAAGATTTCCCTATTCTGCAACGTGCCATACGAGGGTGTGATCGAGGAAAAGGACGTCGATCACTCGATCTACGAAGTACCGTTAATGCTGCAAAGGGAAAGGATGGACGAACTGGTTTGCCGCCTCCTCCATTTGGACACGCAAGGGCCGGAGATGTCCGTTTGGCAGGATATTCTTCGCAAATTAATCGCACCCCAGCATCAAGTCCGAATCGGTGTCGTCGGCAAATATGTAGGGCTCAACGACGCTTACAAATCTGTATTTGAAGCGATCAGCCATGGCGGCGTGGCGAACGATTGCGGAGTTCAAATTGAAAAAGTGGACGCCGAAGAGATCGAGAAGGTTGGTGCGGAGAAGATTTTGAAAGGCTTGTGCGGGATTCTTGTTCCGGGAGGTTTCGGTGAGCGCGGGATCGAAGGCAAAGTATTGGCCGCCCAATACGCGCGGGAGCAAAACGTGCCTTATCTGGGACTTTGCCTGGGAATGCATATTGCCACGATTGAGTTCGCTCGAAATGTGTTAGGTCTAGCCAAAGCAGATTCCACGGAATTTCAACCGGATACAGCGTTTCCGGTGATCGCGTTACTCGATGAACAGAAGAATGTAATCAACAAAGGCGGCACCATGCGACTCGGCGCGCAAGCATGCCAGCTCAAGGTTGGGACCAAAGCGGCGCATCTGTATGGCGCTTTCCTGGTGCATGAACGGCACCGCCATCGCTATGAGTTCAATAATGCCTTCCGGGAGCAATTCGAGGCGGCTGATTTTATTTTTTCAGGAACGTCACCTGACGGGAAATTGATGGAACTGATTGAGCTGAATAATCATCCATTTTACATGGCGAGCCAGTTTCACCCCGAGTTTCAGAGCAAGCCGAACGCTCCGCACCCGCTCTTTAGAGGGTTCATTGCCGCAGCGCTAATCCATTTGCATCAACAAACTCGATAGTCTGTAATTCGATGCGCGCTCGAGAACCGGGTGCGGGATTTCCATGAACTACGAACAAACAATTCAATTTCTCTATAGCCTCGGAACTTTCGGAACAAAACTCGGCTTGGAAAACACGGTCAGGCTGGCTGCACGCGCTGGAAACCCTCAAGACAAGCTCCGGTTCATTCATATCGCCGGCACGAATGGCAAAGGATCCACCTGTGCGATGCTCGAGAGTATCTACCGAACCGCGGGACTTCGGGTCGGTCTTTATACATCTCCGCACTTGGTGTCCTTTCGAGAGCGAATTCAGGTCGATCGTCAGTGGATTTCCGAGGGGGATGCCGTGCGTTTGGTGGAGGAACTCCGAAGTTTTCTTGGCGCTTTCCCAAGCGACTCGCATCCTACTTTTTTCGAAATTGTGACAGTGGTGGCTCTCCGCTATTTCGTGGAGCAGAAATGCGATATCGTTATTTGGGAAACCGGACTCGGCGGGCGGTTGGATTCCACGAATATAGTGACGCCCCTCGCGAGTGTGATCACCAATGTGCAAATTGATCACGAAAAGTGGCTTGGCAAGACACTTCGCGAAATTGCGCATGAAAAGTCCGGAATCATAAAGCCGGGTATTCCAATGATTACCAGCGAATCAAATCCGGAAATTGCTTCCCTCCTCGGTGATGAGGCCAAAAAAAAGAATTCTCCTGTTACCCATGTTCGACAGTCCGACGCAGAGCGTCCGCCAATCAGCACAATCCAGCTTCCGCTTTTTGGAAAGCATCAACTGTTGAACGCGGCGCTCGCGGTCGCTACGGTGCGCGAGTTGTCGGAAGCCGTGCCTGTTCGCGAGGAGTCGGTGAGCGCGGGCCTGCTCCATGTTCAATGGCCGGGCCGGTTCCAGATTGTGCGGCCCGGCGTCGGAAGAACGCTGGTGCTGGATTGCGCGCACAATCTCGCCGGGGCGGTCGCGCTTCGGGCGGCTATCCAAGAAGAGTTTGGAAGCTCCCTCATTACGTTCGTCATCGGCATTATGGAGGACAAGGATTGGAAGGCGATTTTACAGACGCTTGTTCCTCTCGCCGGACGGATTCTGCTGGCGCCCGTGCGTAGCGCCCGGACCGCCGACGCGCACATGTTACGCCATCATTGCCAGCAACTGAATCCATACGCGGAAGTGCTTGCTTGCGCCGGTGTCGAAAGCGCGTTGAGCCTGGTCGTGAACGATTCCGCGGTGGTGGTGACCGGCTCGATCTTCTTTGTGGGAGAAGCGATGGAAGTTCTCCGCCTTTCTCCCACGCCCGCCATGAATGAGCGCCGATTAAATGATTCAAGTTCTCCACCGTAGATAGTGCCCGATTTGAAAAACGGTGAAATGGCACGACGAGATTCGAGCGGTGACGTTTGATGTGGGCGGGACGTTGATTGAACCGTGGCCTTCGGTCGGGCACGTGTACGCCGAGGTAGCCGCCGCGAACGGAGTGCTCGGATGTGAGCCCGCAACCCTCAACCGAAGGTTCGCGGCGGCCTGGCGGCGGCGAGTGGATTTTGATTATTCCCGACAGAGTTGGTCGCAAATTGTCAGCGAGACTTTCGGGGAACGCTCTGATTCCCCGGATCCAATCGATTTCTTTCACGAGCTATACGAACGGTTTGCGCAACCTAAGGCGTGGCGGATTTTTCCCGATGTGCTTCGGACGCTCGAATGGCTTTGCGAGTCGGGCGTGAAACTCGCAATCGTCTCGAATTGGGACGACCGGCTCAGGCGGTTGATGACGGGACTGGAACTCGATCGCTTCTTTCCGGTTCAGATCATTTCGGGTGAAATCGGAATCCACAAACCTGCCCGCGAGATTTTCGAACGGGCGGTCGCTGAGCTTGGTTTTCCCGCGGACACTGTTCTTCACGTGGGTGACAGCGCTTCCGAAGATTTCGAGGGCGCCTGCCGGGCAGGTCTAAAATCGCTTCTCCTGAACCGGGGACAAACTTCGGCGGCATCTGGTGAAATTGGCTCACTCGACGAGTTGCGCGGGACACTGAAAGACACGGAAATAAGACGATGACAGACTCAACCCTGCGGTGGAATCTGGCCGATTCAGCTTCCTGGGGAATCCGTGGTCAAAGGCCTGAAGGTCAAATCACTGATTGCAGGATCACACGGATAAAACGCGTGCGCACATGATGCCGGTCGAAAATGAAACAGAAGGCGACAAAGAAAACGAAGACCTGCCAACTCTCTCTTCGTTGGCTTCTGTGGTGAAAATCCCCTCATCGCGAATTCATGCTCTATTCGAACGTAAAGCCCACCGACCGCCGCCGTAAACGGGCGCTGGCAGCGAATCCAGCGTCGGATAAAGCGGCGCATCCAGAACCTCAGCGCGGGGCGGCGGTTCGCGTGGAGCGTTTTGTGTACGCCCAGCATGGGCATTAACTGAAGAGGTGTAAGTCCTCTGTTCATGAATCAGTATGAAAGTGTGAAATGAACTAGGTGGTGTGGGGAGGGGGAGCTAAACACTCCCCTTTACCCGCTTCGGCTCTCCCTTAGGCAACCTCTTGCATCGGACGAGTCTTTGGTGGCGGCAATGGTCGGCTCGTCGTCTCAAAATGGCTCACCACTTCCTCCACCACCTCGCATAGCTCCGAGTAGAGGCGAATGGGATCATCGCCGTGAATCCCGGTGATCAAGTCAGGGCATCGCCCAACATAAACTTGGTCCTCCTCGCTCCACTCGACCCATTTGTGGTAATAATCACTGGTCTTCATTGCTGCACACGGTCAATCGCGCGTCGAATCTGCCTCTCCTGGTAATGCTTTGCGTCATCGCCGGCACCCCCGCTGAGTGTCACCGCGCCCGGATATCGGGGATGCGAATACTTTCGATGAGAGCCTTTGCCACCGCCCGGAATCTCGTAAAACCCGGCGTCCAGCAGGTTCCGGATCAACTCTCGGACTTTTCGAGGCACGGTGGGATTCTACTCGTCCTGCGACTTCTGGCAAGCGCTCCGAATCATTTGCCGAACATTCTAGCCGTGTATCCGAGATGACGGCGTCTAGGGCGCGGGGATTCTCCATGTATGTGTTCGCCGTCATTTCGGATACACTGGCGTTGAACGAAGCCGCCTTCGCGGCCCCGGATCGTCAGTTGATTCAATGGTGGAAAGTGTCTGCCTCCGGTCTCCAGTTGGCAACTCTCAAGAGCGGAGGTAGAACCGATTGGAGGTTTGACACCGGTCTTTGACGATCGCTCATTTCGCGGAGTGCTTGCTGTGAATCGTTTTTCGCCCGGAGCACTGCTTTTCCGAGGATCGGATCGGGTGTCAGAGGCAAACGGGGCCGCCTCCGAACGTTGGCGGATTTTCGGCGGTGAACCATTCGGTGTTTCGAGTTCATTGAACGCAATGCTCGGGATTGGGTGGAGCCCGCGCCGCCCCTTTCACTGTCTCCACCAGCACGAGTCCTAGCCCTCCGCAATACGGGCACAACAGGCGCGGTGAGTCCCCCGCCTCGGACTTGGCCGTTGCGTTGTCCGGTAATTGACTCTCGGGCTCATCCTCGGTTGGCCGCGCATCTCCCGTGAGCATCACTCTGGCTTGGGCCACCCGTTTCTGCCGCCCACGGTTGGCCAGCAATCCATAATGGCGGATCTTCACGAAGCGTTCGGGCAGGATGTGCAGGCCGCTGGAGTTGAATGATGAGTGCGGAATTAGGTAGGGTAACCAGGCCGGAAGCAGCCCTTATACTTGGCCCTGATCCTCGCCTAATTTTTTAAAACCCCGAAAAAAGTGAATGGGAGAAAGGGTTTTGTCTTGCC
>JAQBVM010000256.1 GCA_027623095.1 Verrucomicrobiota bacterium | reverse complement strand
AAATGCCCCCTCCAGGCACCCTCCTTCGGAATTTTTTTCACCCCGCCGCTTAGGCGAGGATTTGGGCGTTCCACTCGGCATTGACAGAAGCGGTCGTTGAAACTTAACTGGTCTCTATGAAAGCAAACCAGCCGATCGCATCGATTATTCTGGCTGTGTTGTCGCTCGTCGAAGTTGCGACGCGAGCGGACCGGATCGCCGTGGTGAATGAGAACAATCTCAATGTGCGGGGTCAGCCCGCGTTTTCCGGCGAAGTAATTACTCAACTTCAAAAAGGCGAGCGCGTCGTCGTGCTCGAGGACATCGCGATTTCCAAGCCGAAGCCGGGTGAACCGGCGATTTGGCGCAGAATCCAGATGCCCGCCAACACGCCCGTTTGGATTTTTGCGCCATTCATTGATTCCAACACCAAAACTGTCAATACGAGCCGTCTCAACATGCGAGCGGGTCCTGGTGAAAACTTCAGCATTTTAGGACGCTTGGAACGAGGACAGACCGTCAAAGATATCCGAACGGTGGATGATTGGATGGAGATCGAGACGCCGAGCACTGCGGAAGCGTATGTGGCAGCCCAATTCTTGACCTTGCAAGAGGAGTCGCCAGAGCCGAAACCCGGTGAATCTCCTCCTGCCGAATCGCCAGTATCGGCGCAAGCGAGACCGGTCGAAACGGATGGAACGAACGCCGAACCGAAAACTACGGAGGTGCTTCCCAATGCAGAACCGCTAGAAATTGAAAACACCACAATTCCGGCGCCCGGAACGATTCGCCCCGCACCCGCTCTTGAATCTACCATCGCCGTGCCTCTGGCGATCGCCCCATTGGTGATTCCTGAACCTCCGCCAACAACCGTCACGGAAGTTGTTCTTGAAACGCCTCGCCGCCGGATCGTTCGCAGGGAAGGCATCGTTCGCAGCACACGGAGCATTCAAGCGCCTACTTATTTTGAATTGATCAGCAAAGACACTGGGCGCGTGATCAATTACCTCCAAGCCAAAAAAGAGGGTTTGGACCTTAAGGATTTCAAAGGCAACTCCATTATCGCGTCGGGAGAAGAGGGAATCGAATCGAGGTGGCCGACCACTCCGATCCTGATGATTGAGACCTTGGAGTTAGCCCCCTGATGCCGCCCGACAACCTCATTGATGGGCGATCCATCGCCAATCAGATTCATTCCGAAACCGCGGTTCGAATTGAAGCGTTGAAGCGAAAGGGTGTTCAACCCGGCCTTGCATTTGTCCGTGTCGGTGAAGATCCGCCTTCCCAAGTCTATGTGGGAATGAAGGAGCGAGCGAGCGAGCGTTTGGGGATTCGATCGGAAACCCACGTTTTACCGGAAGCAACTTCGGAAGCGACACTTCTAGAACTCATTCACAAGCTCAATGCCGATTCGGGAATTCACGGAATTCTGGTTCAAGCGCCGCTACCACCGCAGGTCGACTCCTTGGTCGTTTTCTCAAACGTCTCTCCGGATAAAGACGTGGATGGATTTCATCCCATTAATGTTGGGAAACTGCTCTTAGGCGATCGGACCGGATTTGTTCCTTGCACTCCGGCGGGAATCCATGAGCTGCTTATTCGAAGCGAGACTCCAATCGCGGGCAGCGATGTCGTTGTCTTAGGGCGCGGGAATATCGTTGGCAAACCCATGGCCGCCTTGCTTTGTCAAAAGGCACGGCATGCAAACGCCACGGTGACATTGTGCCATTCACAAAGCCGTTCGCTCAGGAATCACTGCCGTCAGGCCGATATCTTGATCGCCGCGATCGGAGTCGCGGAATTCGTGCAGGAGGACTTTGTGAAACCCGGAGCTGTGGTCATTGACGTGGGAGTGAATCGTGTGACGGACGAGCAAGCGAAAGGAGGATCACGTCTTGTTGGAGATGTCGCGTTCCTTCAAGTTCAGCCAATCGCTGGAAAAATCACTCCAAATCCCGGTGGCGTCGGCCCAATGACGATTGCCATGTTAATGTCCAACACACTCCGCGCCGCGGAAATCCTCGTGCGTTAAATCTATCCGCAGCGCCAGATCAATTGTTCGGAACGACCATTAAAAGCAAGAAATGCAACCCTCTCGAATCTTACCGGATCTCCAATGTTCACTCGTCTGCGAAGAAGTGCGCCAAGAAGTGAGCGGAAACTTTATCCTAATCGGAGTTCTCGGACATGTTCAAGTGCCGCAACTCCCCGTGACAGCGTCGAAACTGTGCGTCTTTAATCGTTGGACGGCGGGAGTAGGCGGGTTCACTGAGACGGTCAGGCTCCTTGCTCCGGATCAATCCACCGTACTTCGCCAGAGCAACGTCAAGTTCACCCTGCAAGATGCCTCTCATAACGCGACGAATGTAACTCTATTTGGCCAGCTTCGATTCGACCATGCCGGCGTCTATTTCATCGAGGTCTTGGTGGATGACGTTATGAAACTCCGTTTTCCACTTATGCTTACGATCGTTAAACCTCCCGAGTCTGGAAAACCGCCGGCAGGTTCGAAAACGTCGAGCTGATCGTCCAAATATCGTTGCCGGAAAGTTCTGTCTTTCGAAAGATTCCGCAGTCGTTCAAATATGGACTTATCTAACCGCCCGTATTGGGTTACATTCGCTACCGGATCAGGACTCAAGAGCCGCCCAGCGAAGTGAATCGGCAAGATGGGTCGTTCTCGGTCCCATCGAATGGCTGCCGACGAAAAACTGAATCGCGCCTGGCGCCAACCTTTCACCTTTGGAGGTGTCGCTTCGTTTGCGAGTGCGCCCGCTGGCAAGCTTTTCTTCGTCCAGATTCTCGCCGCCTGCATCGTGGCTGCGGTTACGCTCGGATTCGTCTGCATTGCATGGAAACCGGTCGTTGATGAGGCGATTGTTCAACTTCCCGAACGAGCGGTGATTCGAAATGGAACGCTTACATGGGAAGGACTTCAACCGAACCGCCTGGCAGGAAATCCATATCTTTCCATTGTCGTTGAACTGGATTCAATCGGCTCGCTGGGGTCACCCTCGGATCTTCAAATCGAACTTGGGAAGCGCGGTGTGCGCACTCGGTCAATCCTCGGCTACATTCCCCTTCCGTATCCAACAAGATGGATCATTCCGGCGAATCGAAATGTGGTAGAGCCATGGTGGGGAGCTTGGAAATGGCTCATTCTGGCGGCTCTGGGAGGGGCATTGATCAGCGGTTTAATCGTGATGTGGTGGATCGTCGGCATCCTCTATGCGTGGCCCATTCGTTTGATCGCGTTCTATGCGGATCGTGATGTCACACTCTGGGGCGCCTGGCTTCTCAGCAATGCCTCCTTAATTCCGGGTGCCCTGCTGTTCGGACTCGCAATTCTCGGCTACGGATTACAGCAGCTTAATTTAATACAGCTTCTTTTTGCTCATTTGCTGCATCTGATGATCGGTTGGATCTTCATGGTGTGTGCAGTTTTTCAGTTACCGCGCCAGCAGACGCCCAAACGCCGATCTCGATCCAGCAATCTGTTCTCGGAATAGTTCTCTTCACGATTCTCCTGCTCGCGGATCGAACGCGTCTCGCAACCCGTCTCCAACAAAATTCAGCGCCATCAACGTGGCCACGAGGAATGCCCCAGGGAAGAAAATCACCCACCAATAGACGCGAATCGGGTTGATCTGCGCGACTCCCTCTGAAAGGAGCGAGCCAAGGCTGGCTTGCGGCGGCTGAATTCCCAGTCCGAGGTAGCTAAGAAACGATTCATAAAGTATGATCGAAGGAACCGTCAGGGTTGCGTAAACGATGATCACTCCGGTTACATTTGGCAGAATATGGCGGATCAAGATCCAAGTGTGACTTGCCCCCAACACCCGGCTTGCATCCACGAAACTCCGAGTTCTGAGCGACAGAACTTGTCCCCGGACGATCCGAGCCATCGTGAGCCATGACACAGCACCCAGGCCCGCGAATAAAAACAGCATCCGCACGTAAGAGCCTGCCTCCGCCGAAAACACCCCAACCAGCCACGATCTGAACAGATCCTCTAACGTTGTGATCATTACGATTACGAACACAATGGATGGCAACGAATAGAGGATATCCACGAATCGCATCATCCCACTGTCCCATCGCCCTCCCAGGTACCCCGCCACCGCTCCCCAAGAAACACCAATCAAAAGACTTACGCTCGCTCCGACTATCCCAACGAACAAAGAAACGCGCGCTCCGAAAATGACCCGTGTCAAGAGATCCCGCCCATGCACATCCGTTCCAAACCAATGAGCTTTGGAGGGCGGTTGAAACTGCGCGTCCGATAAACCGATCGGAGATTGAGTGACCGCCTCCGGGAGAAGCCGGAGCAGCAACGGACTTCTGAATGCCGGCCAGAAGACCAGCAATCCCACAATCACGAGCAGAAACACCGAACTCGCGTAGGCGATTCGATTTCGCCCGAACCGCCGCAACGCGCCTTGAAAAGGACTATGTTCGTCCATGTGTTGGATCCGAAAGAGTGCCCCTCAATCAAACGTTACTCTGCAATCGAGGAGACGGTAAAGCACGTCAACGACCAGATTGAGAATCAGAAGCAACGCTGCATACAGAATCACCAGACCGACGACCACCGTGTAATCGCGATTCAGCGAGCTGTTAACCATCAATACGCCGATTCCCGGAATCTGAAAGACATTCTCGACCACAAAAGAGCCGGTCAACAGTTCCGCGAGAAGCGGGCCCGAATACGAAATCACAGGAAAAAGAGACGGGCGCAATGCGTGCTTCAGAAGAACCGCGCTCTCACTCAAACCCTTCGCGCGCGCCGTTCGGATGAACTCGGCCTGCAGGGTCTGGAGCATGCCCTCACAGGTCAAGCGAGCAATCCGGCCGGCAAAAAAGGAGCCTAACGTGACGGTGGGCAGAATGACATGCCAGGGCGACGCCCAGAGAGCAACTGGGAACCAATGTAACTTAATCGCGAACACCATTATCAACGCCGGCCCGAGCACGAGGCTCGGAACGCAAATTGCCAAAGCACTGACCGCGCCACACATCCAACCGTCCCAAGACCCTTTGCGAACGGCGGAATAGATGCCGAGCGGTACTCCCAACCCTATCGCAAAACAAAAGGCAAGGGCGCCGAGCGTCAGCGAAACGGGAAGTCCCTGAGCAATGATATCGTTAACCGTGTGATTCCGGTACTTCAAGGACGGACCAAAATCTCCGCGAACTAATCCCCCCAGATACCGCCCAAACTGCATCCATACCGGTTCGTCCAAATGATATTTCTCGCGAAGGCTGCGCTCGATCTCAGGTGACGTGGGCGCGCGTTCGCGGTCGAAGGGCCCGCCGGGTGCGACACGAACAAGCACAAAAGCAAGAAACGTGATCCCAAGCAGAAGGGGAACCATCAAGATTAGGCGCTTAGCGACAAACATAAACCCAACGGAGCCTCAGCATCCGGTTTTTAAGGCTTCGGAACGATTCGGTGAATGGCTCGCAATGGATGCTCACTGCGGCTGTTCGGATACACACCGCGAATCTTCGAACGATCGTAATACTCGAGCCCCGAATAAATGTAGAGCGGCACGATCGGGACATCGTCGTGAATCAACAGAGATTCCGCGGCCTGCAAAAGGGTTTCGCGGCGATTCAAGTCAGCCTCGCCGTTTGCTTTCTCCAACAATTCGTCAAACTGCGGGTTCTTCCAACCCGTTCGGTTATTGCCGCTATTGCTCAAGAACATGTCGAGGAACGTGTTCGCATCGTTGTAATCGCCGATCCAACTGCTCCGGCACGTGTCATACTCCAGCATCGATTGAGCGCGCAAATAGACTTTCCACTCAAGTTTTCGAAGGTTCACCAGAATTCCGAGTTCGCGTTTCCACATCGCCTGGAGCTCAACAGCGATCTGCTCGTGGCTCTTCCCCGTGTTGTTAAAGAGATAATCGAAGGGAGGGAACCCACGTCCCCCTGGGAATCCGGCCTCCGTCATCAGTCGGCGGGCTGTTTCCGGATCATGCTCTAGTCCGGGCGGCGACGTGTAGTTGGGAAGTATTGGCGGCACAAAGTGATGAGCCGCTTTTTCCCCCGCCTTGGTAATCTTTGCAACAATCTGTTCTTTGTCGATCGCCATCGAGAGCGCCTTTCGCACCCTGACATCATCAAAAGGAACTCGAGTGACGTTGAATCGAATGAAATAGGTTCCCAAATAATCGAAGCTGTGGAAATCAGGTCGCTTGATTAATAGGTCGATCAGTTCCGATGGCACCAATTCCTTGTCCCAAACAATATCCGCGGTTCCGGACTCATAGAGATTCAACGCCGTGCTTCCGTTACCGCACGGGAGCAAATCGACGACTTCAGAATGGGTATTCTCAGCATCCCAATAGTTGGGGTTTTTTCTGAGTCTTATTCGGTCGTTGAGCCGCCACGCATCCAGTGTGTAAGCGCCGCTCGTTGGCACCGGTGGCTGCATCAACCATCGATCCCCCCTTTTTTCGATCGCATGCCTGGGCACGATGCAGAAGTTTGGCAACGCGCAAATATCTAGGAAGAAAATGGTCGGCTGGTTCAATTCGACTCGAACTGCATGCGGGCCAGCCGCCGCGATTCCAACGCTCGCAGGATCATCCGTTTTGCCCGTGCCAAACGCCTTCGCGTTCTTGATATAGAATAGCAGTCCCGAATATTCGCTGGCAGTGCCCGGGTCCAAAACCCGCCTCCAGGAATACACGACATCATCCGCCGTGATCGGCTCTCCGGTGGACCAGACAGCATTCGTGCGCAGGTGAAACGTGTAACCCCGGCCGTCTTCGGAGATATCCCACGATTTTGCCAGACCTGGCTCCGGAGTCGCCGTTACGGCGTTGAACCGCGTCAACCCTTCGAATAGCGATAAAACGATGCGTCCATCAGCTTGTCCCGTAATCATGGCCGGATCCAAGGATTCGGGCTCCGGTCCATTAATGATCACAAGGTCCGCCGGTTCCGCAAACCGACTGCATCCGGAACAAATCGCAAGCGCGGCAAGAAATCCTGTGAAGAATGGAAACTTCCGAAGTTTGGACGCGAAACGCGAAGCCGGTAGCAGTGAAACAAACGGCCGAAAATTATTCCCGCTCAAAAGTTCCGCGCTCATTCTCGCGGACAGCAGTATCTCGGTTACTTTTCAGGCGCAGGCGCTTCCACAGGCGCAGCATTCGAAGAAATCGTTCCAATCGCCGCCGAAACTTCATTCGAAACGAGGGTCTTCAGCAGATTCGCCGCCTCGATCGAGGATTCTCCAGGTGAAGCGGTCGCGGGCAAACCCGCGAGGGGCGCGCCCGTTGTCGGTGGAACCACTTCGGCAGGCGCGTTCGCTTTCTTCATCAACTCTTCTTCCAAGCGCCGATTGGATTCTTTGGACCGGTTCGAATTCATCAGTGACAGGCACAAAGAAAGGGCAACGAAGAAACCGGCCGTGTACTTTGTCATCTTGGTGAGCGCGTTGCCCGATCCTGCTCCAAAGAGCGCGTCTGTCGCGGCCCCTCCAAAGGCGATCCCGGCTCCCGCCTCCTTCTTCGGTAACTGAATAAGGACGAGAAGGATCAACAGCAGACAGGTCAAAACCAAAACAAACGTTAAAATTCCAATCAAAAAACTCATAATCCTGCTCGTTAAATGGAGTTCTTGATAATGTCCGAGAAACTCCGTATTTCAAGCGAAGCCCCGCCCACGAGAGCGCCATCCACGTCCGGCCGGCTCATTAACTCACGCGCGTTTGCGGGCTTCACACTGCCACCGTATTGAATTCGGACCCTTTTGGCAACGGAAGCGTTGAATAGCTCGCCCACCGTCTTCCGAATGAACGCATGCACTTCTTGAGCCTGGGCGGCAGTCGCGTTCTTTCCAGTGCCAATCGCCCACACGGGTTCGTAAGCGATAATCGTTTCTGCCATCTCACCCGCCTTCACTCCCGAGAGGCTTCCTCGAAGCTGCCGCTCAACAACGGTCTCCGTCTCTCCCGCTTCGCGCTCCCCAATCGTTTCTCCCACGCACACGATTGCCTTTAGCGATGCACCGTGGGCAGCGCGAAGTTTTCTGGAGATCAGATCGTCCGTTTCCCGCTGGTGCTGACGCCGTTCCGAATGTCCCAGAATCACATATCGAACCGAAAACTCCTTCAACATTCCAGCGGCGATTTCACCGGTAAAAGCCCCGCTATTGTGTTCGCTCATGTTCTGAGAGCCCAACCAAATGTTGGAATCCAGAATCTGTTTGGACACGTCGTTGAGCGCGGTGAAAGGCGGGCAGACAACAATGTCCACTTCCTTCACAGTCCCCAATTCCCGCTTCAATCCTTGAACCAGATCGACCGCTTCCGCGACCGTCTTGTTCATTTTCCAATTTCCGGCAATGATCAGTTTTCGGTTTTTCTCCATGAACTCAATATATCCGCTAAACTATTTTACGAAACAGAAAGCGGCAAAAATCCGGCTATTTCTCGGAAAGCACCGAGACGCCCGGAAGTTCTTTGCCTTCCAGAAACTCGAGGCTGGCTCCTCCGCCCGTGCTCATGAACGTGACCGCGCTCCCCAATCCCGCCTTGTGCACTGCCTTCACACTATCTCCGCCTCCAATGATGCTCTTGGCTCCGTTCGACTTCGTAGCCTCCGCAACCGCGCGTGCCACTCCGAAAGTACCATCCGAAAATCTAGGGTCTTCAAAAATTCCCATCGGCCCGTTCCAAAGGATGGTTTTTGCCGATGCGATGATTTCCGCGTAAGCTTTGATAGTCGCCGGTCCCACGTCCACTCCTTCAGCATCATTCGGGATGTCCGGCTCACTGTTAATCCTCGGATCGCGAAGTTCTATCACTGGTTTCCCTTTCTTGTTCAATCGATCCGTCTTGAACGGGACCGCAATGACGTTGTCCGCTGGGAGGACGAATTTCACGCCCTTGCTCTCCGCCTTCGCCAACGCAGCTTTTGCAACATCTGTCTTGTCTGCTTCGACCAATGATTTTCCGACCTTGAATCCAAGGGCCAGCTTGAACGTATAAGCCATTGCACCCCCAATTAAGATTGTGTTCGCCTTGTCTAGCAGCCGGTCGATGACTTTGATCTTATCTGAAACCTTCGCTCCTCCGAGGATGACCACAAACGGTGAAACTGGATTTTGCAGCTCAAGACCCAAAAAACGCAATTCCCGTTCCATCAACAAACCAGTGGCGCACTGTCCTCCACGCTGCAAAATCAACCTGGCGATTCCCTGTGTTGAAGCATGAGCCCGATGCGCCGCTCCAAATGCGTCGTTCACATAAATATCCGCGAGACCGGCCAATTTCGCGGCGAACTCCGGATCGTTCTCTTCTTCTTCCTTGTGATACCGAACATTTTCCAACAACAAAATGTCCCCAGGCTGCAGCAATTCCACGGTCTTTTCGACCTTCTCGCCAATGCATTCGTCCACAAATGCAACCGGCCGGCCAATCATATCGGCCAGCTTCGCAGCGACCGGACGAAGCGACATGGACGGTTCTCGAGTTCCTTTTGGCCGCCCCAAATGAGCGGCTAGAACCACCTTCGCCCCTTTTTCGATCAAAAGTTCTAGAGTTGGCAAGGTCTCCTTGATCCGCGTAGCGTCGTTGATCAACATTTCGCCCCCTTTTTCCTCCATGGGGACGTTGTAATCCACGCGGACAAAAACCCTTTTTCCGCGCAGACTAAGATCGTTGACACTCAATTTGGGCATAACAAATAGGCGCGAAGCATATCGAAGCTCTCAACGGAGTCAAAGCGGAATTCGCAAGAGCAAGCAAGCCCGGCGCATCTCCGAATCGTTGGTGGAAATGCACCGCGAAACTCGCGATTAGCTCAGAAGAATCGAATGTATTATCCGATCCAGAAAGGATTCGGCAATTGTGCCAAGATTTCCACGGGCGCAGCTCCAGACCAAGATCTTGCCAGTACGTTAACGGTAAAGATCCCCGTCATTGCAACTCCGCAAGCCATTTTACCCACTGCGCCTGCCAAAAGCCCCAACAACGCTCCAACGCCAGCGCGAGCGGCATCTTTTAACTCTCTCCCTCCCAACATTTCGAACAGAACGGCACCGACAAAAGGCCCAAGAATGATTCCTGGCAGGCTGAAAAACAGGCCGACCACCGCTCCGACAACCGCGCCTAAAACTCCGCGCCAAGTGGCTCCAAGCTTTCTTGCACCTATCATTGTGGCGAGATAATCAATCCCTAACGAAGCAAAAGTCATTGCCGATAGAAGCAATAGAACGAAGGTGCTGACACTTGCGTCCGCGAAATAGATCCGATGCAGAACCGCGCCGAGCAAAACCAACGGGGTGCTTGGGATCGCGGGCAGCATGCTTCCAGCGATTCCTATTGCCATAATCAACAACGCAATTCCCAAACCAATGATCTGCTCGATCGTCATAGTCCGAATCTAACGCTTCAGCGTCAGAAGAATCATTCGCACTTCCATCACTTGTCTGCCTGGCACGCTCAGGGCACGCAGATTCAGTTGTCCCCGGCCCGCGTTCAGATTAAGAAGCCCCAAACTGAGCGGTTTGAAATCTTTGACGTACGATTCTCCACCTCGCGGCACCCGATCATTTTCTGCTCCACGAAGGGGTGGGTCGTGCGGTACGGCGACGGTGGCTTCCACCTTGGCTCCGTTGAAACCGAGCTCAACTCTGGAACCGATATCCGCTTCCGGACAAGCGTAATAGACCGCCGCCTCGTATCGTCCGGGTGTCTCGACCCGAATGTCCCACGTCATGCGGTCTTCTGTGCTCGTCCAGTTGCTAAAGAACG
>JAQBVM010000255.1 GCA_027623095.1 Verrucomicrobiota bacterium | reverse complement strand
GAGCCGGGTGTTGGAGAATGGCTGGTGGTGTAGAAGGCGATCGTGGGCTCTTCGTCTTCGTCGAAGGTGTAGATGACACGGAAGTCACCGACACGGACGCGCGACCTCGATTTGAGCGGATAAGATTATTGAATCTGAGGCGACGCGCTCACCGGCCGACTCGAAGTCACCGGGCAGGGCCATCCCCAAATGGGGTCGCGCCGCTGCATGACAAAACGTAGCAAGCCCTGCCTTGTGGCCTGAAGTGTGCAAAAGACAACACCAATTCAACTGTTGGAGAGAATGCTAATCAAGTCTTGGCGCAGGCCCAAGACCGCCACCAACGATTGCCACTCATCTGCGCTCGGCCTCTGCAAATCCTCCTCCAACTGTTTTACCAACGAAGCGGTAATTCCCAACTTCCCAGCTAATTCGCTGTGCTTTAGTCCTTTTTCGAACCTCTTGGCATAGATGTGATCGCCAAGTGTTTTTAGGGTTGTCGGAAAAGTCTTTCTTGGCCTACGGTTCCGAGAAATATGCCTCTTTTTGGTGCGAATCGTCCTGTATGCAAAACCCAACAGGACTACTCTCCCCAGAGGAGAGGGAGAGAACCGCGGGCGTCGAAGTTTTTTCCGCCATCGAGGATCAGTCCCAGCGCGGGGACAACCGACTCCCTCTCCCGATGGGAGAGGGTTGGGGTGAGGGGAGAGGGCGTCAACGATTGCATGATTTCTTTCAAACAGTCCGGAGTCAACCAGCACCGCGCCGCGCAATCGGCATCCTCCTCAAAAACGCGGCGGAGCGTAGCCGAATCCGAACGGCTCGCGCGATCTCAGCATTCGACAAGCCAGGGCAAGTGGGGGGAGATTTCACGGATAATGATCTATCCTGTAACTGGGCTTCTTCGTGGGAGGCAGCGTTGGCGCAGTTTCAAGTCTGTCCCATATTCAAGGCCACGGGAAATAGCAAGCTCGGAACTCCAGCAATTCTTATCTTGATGCCAGACCAGTCGTCACTTTTCATCCAAACTGACTTCGCCGGTCCAGTTCTCGTCGGGGGGTTTCTCGTGAAAGCGGTTGATCTGTTTCAGGTAAAACTGGCTTGGCCCATCCTTGGGACTCAGCCGCAGCGTTTCTTCAAAGGCCTTGGCGGCTTCCTCGAATTCCCGGCGTCGAAACTTGTGCAACCCGTCCGAAAAGGATTCCCGCCAGGTCTTAGTGGCGTCCGCGCAATCCGGAGTGCCGACGATTTCAAAGACCTGGACGCCTCGGGCGATGCCTTTGAACCGGAAGACGCCGACGGATCGCGCGACGAACTTGTCCTCGATCGCCATTTGAAAATCGCGCGTCGCCAGGATCAATGTGCCCAGATGCTTGTTCAAACCCTCCAGTCGCGCCGCCAGATTCACCGCATCGCCCATGACGGTGTAATCAAAGCGCTGGGTGCTGCCGAAGTTCCCTACCAGCGCCTCGCCCGTATGCAGCCCGGCGCGGGTTTTCATGGGCGCGTTCTTGTTTTGAGCGTCGTAGAGAATCAGTTGATCCTTCAATCGCAGGGCGGTGCGGCACGCGCGCTCCTGGTGATCGGCTTGCTCCTCCGGCGTGTTCCACACGGCGAAAATGGCGTCGCCGATCAGCTTGATCACGGTGCCCTCGGTTTCATGAACGGCGCCCAGAGCGGCCTCAAAGTACTGGTTTAACATCTTTTCCAAATCCTTGAGCACCGTGCTTTCGCTGATAAGCGAGTAATTGCTGATGTCGGTGAAGAGGATGCTGACCCGTTGCAGCTTGGCGCCCGGCTTGAGCAAATCGGGCTGCTTGAGCAACTCCTTGACGCGGGACGGGGACAAGTGAAGCGAGAGTGATTCCACGAGGAGTTTGCGCTCGACGTACCATCGGAGCGACTGGTTCATCCACGCGCAGAGCAGCGCCACGGGAATCTGAACCCCGGCCACGATCAACCACGCAAACCAATTGTGCGTCCACCAGACCAGTAAACAGGACGACACGCCCGTCAGCACGATGGCACCCATTGCCGCCAACGCCGCGAGGAGGGGCCGCAGGCGGGAGAAAGCTAAGCCGAAACCGGCGCCCAGGATCGCGAGAAGGCCGGCTTCAACCGGCGCCGGCAGGCGGATGAGCCAATCTCCCCGCAACAAATTCAGGCAAGCGGTCGCGTGAATCTCAACTCCCGGAGCAAACCCCAAGCCCCATCGCGTGTAGGGGGTGGCAAACTCATCTTTGCCTTTGCCGCTAAAATCCGCGGATTGTTTCGCTCCCACGAAAACAATCTTGTTCTGAAAAAAGCCGGATTCCACGCCTCCCGGCAAAAGGGCCTGGTAGTAGCTTACGCTCCGTATCGTCCCAGGAGGACCGTAATAGTTGAGCCACTGAGGGCGCTTGCTCAACGGGGGGCTCTGGGTGTCCGGACTGCCCGCCGCCCGCGCGGCCGCTTCGGAAAGGGTTGGCGCCGCGGCATACTCAGACACATCGGACCGCAACTGAAAATGGGTGCGCACACCAAAGTCTGGGTCGGTGAGCATATTCACATTGCCCCAGCCCGCGCTGGCTTCTAAGAGTTCGTTGAACGGCATCTCGATCGTCTCTTGCAGCATGCCCTCCGCAGGCTCGGATCGGGAATAATTCGAGGAAAGGATCACATTGCCGTGCTTTCCGACCGCGTCCACGAACTGGCGGTCCGAGGCAGGGGATTCTGTGCTTGGATCGGAAAAGAGAATGTCAAAGGCGACCGCTTTCGCCTGATGCTGCCGCAGAACTTCCACCAATCGCGCGTGGAGAGAACGATCCCAAGGCGCGTTGAAGGGTTGATCCAAATCCCTGTGTGATTCGACGTCGAGATAAACAATCACGACTTCGTCGGGCTGGCTTTGCGAACGAAAAGCAAACGGGAAATCGAAACTTGCGCGAATCAAACCACCACCGATTCCATCCAGAAAAAAAAGCGCCAATCCAGACACCATCGCAAAGACGGCTCCCACACTAGCGCTCCAAGCGTGCCGCGGCATTCGCATTGTTTTCAACCAGCTAACGAGGCAGCGGAGCATCGTTTGCACAGTGGTTGTGGCAAGGATGTATCGGCACTCGCAAACTGGGCAAGGATATTCGCCTCCCTCGGCTTACTTCGGCTTAAAACGCGGACGCTGAACCCTTTGTTCAGCAAAATCGGCGTTTCGACCGGCGTGCTGATTTGCTTCATTTCGGTTCGGACGTTCGTTCTTTCAGCCAGTTGGCGTCCAGCGAAGGCCTGACCGCCGTGTTGACTCTGGGGACACCCTTGATCCGGTCGTCCGAAATCACGACCGAACGCCACTTGTGCAGCTCGGCGTGCCCATCCCCGAATCCGATGCTTGTGGATCCGTCGTGGAGCGCGGCGGCGGTGTTGCTGTTCGACCAACTGTTCGTTGTGCCGGGGCTTAAGTCGATCGCGATCGTGCCGTCGTCGATCGTATTGGGATCTTCATGAATGAAGACGAAGAGAGCTGAAGGGCGGAGCATTTGCGTTTCACGCTCGTACAATCTTGGCGTCATGGTTCCGCGGTAATATCCGTTCATCCAATTATTCATGGCGTAGCTTCGCGCAAAGCGGCCTTTTGCGCCGGGATAGACAAACTTGTCTGCGGGGCATCGAAAGAGAAGGGGCGTTTGCGCGTAGATCCCGAGCAATCCGTGCATGAAAAGATTCACGTTTGTTTCGCCTCCAGACACGTAGCCCGTTGCGCCCGGGCGTTCTCCCGCGACGCACCATGAGAAATTTGTTTGATTGACTGGCACGGCTCCCGGGTTGAGCACGATCTTCCCTTCGTTATCGCCGGCGTAAATTACCCATGTAAGCTGGAGCTGTTTGGTGTTGTTGAGACAAAATATCCCCGTGGCTTTGCTTTTTGCCTTCGACAATGCCGGGAGCAGCATTCCCGCTAGAATGGCAATGATCGCGATCACAACAAGCAACTCGATCAGCGTGAAACCGTGCAACATGGTCTTTGAATGTGAAAAGCGCGTGGATTTGCGAGAACTTTGATCGGAAATGAATTGAAGGTTCTTCATGGTATTAGGAAACGCAGAATACCGCTCTTCGGTGGATAATTGGAAATCATTTCTCGGGACAGATAACAATGTTGGCGTAATCGCCGCCGCTCTATAGATTCGTCGGCATGAACGACAAATGGTCGATCCGGTTTGGCGCAGGCGTATCCCTCTTTTTCCGGTTGTTTATCTGCGCGAGTCTCCTGTGCTCGGTCCACGCATGGTCGTGGTCGCAAGAAGCATCTCCGAACTCGCCGCCGCGACCGTATATGCGGATTGATCGCAGCGACGAAGGCGCCGTGACTTTGCAGATAGCGGCGCGGAAGTTCGTCAATCCCGAGAAAGCGGGTGCGTCCGTTTGGCTGGTGGGTGCGTCACACATCGGAGAAACAAAGTATTACGAAGCGCTTCAAGGTATCCTGGATAAGCAGGATCTGGTTCTTTTCGAGGGAGTCGGATACGAGGCGATGAAACGGGAAGAGGCAAAAGATTCCGGTGGCGCCGACGAAAAAAGGCGCGAATCTACTTCGCTTCAAGCGACAATGGCGGAGTCCCTTGGATTGGTATTTCAGTTGGACGCCATCGATTACGATCGCGCCAATTTCCGAAATAGCGACGTGTCTCTGGAAGAGCTTCGACGGTTGCTGACCAAAAGACGGGGAAACTGGAAACCTGGGGAGCGCGATGAAACAAATCCGGAATTCATGGCGTTAATCGAAGCGATGGATGGCAGTTCGTGGATGGGAAAACTGTTGCAATTCGGGTTCAAGATTCTGGGATCGAATCCGAAGTTACAGGAAATGAGCCGGCTGATGTTGGTTGAGATACTCGGGCAATTGGAAGGGGATCTCTCTCAGATCCAGGGGGTGCCGCCGAGCCTCCAAGAACTGCTGCGCGTGTTGATCCAGTCCAGAAACAGGGTGGTGCTAACCGATCTCAAACAGGCGCTGGATGCGAAGCCGAAACCTGGGTCGATCGCAGTTTTCTACGGAGCCGCGCATATGGCGGATTTTGAGACACGCTTAAGAACGGAGCTTGGGTTCGTGTACAATGACGAACAATGGTTTCCGGCCGTCACGGTTGATCCTGGAAAACGAGGATTATCGTCCGTGGAAATAGCAATGATTCGCGGCATGGTCCGGTTTCAGATGAATATGTTGCGGCAGCGGAACCCCGACAACGAGGAGTGAGGGTTCTCGGAGGATTTGACGCGGCTTCGGCGCCACCTGCCGCTGGTGAAACCAAGAGGAATCACGAATGGTAGGGAATCGGTCGCTTTCCCGTTGCGTTTTACCAACGCATTCCGCTTTCCCCCTGATTCCAGGCGAAATCAGCTATTCTGTTCTTTGACAGTGCGGGACCGTTTCACGTCTCGACAAGTTCAGGAGGCGCCACTAAGTTACGATCGTGATGCCAGCGATTCTAGAACTTCCGGAAGTCAGGCAACGCGTTTCTCCGCTCTCAGTCGAGGATTACCATCGGCTCGGTGAATTCAACGACCATGATCGCCGAACCGAGCTCATCCGGGGCGTCGTCATTGAGAAAATGTCAAAGTCACCTCTTCACAGTACGATAGTGTCATTGCTCTACCGACTGTTCAATGGGCTCCTGCCGACGGGATTCACTGTGCGCCAGGAGCAACCGCTGACATTTAAGGATTCGGAGCCGGAGCCTGACATTTCGATAACCCTGGGTAGCGAACGGGATTTCAGGGAAGCGCATCCAGCCACCGCCGAATTAGTGGTGGAAATCGCAGTCTCCAGTCCCGCGCTCGACCGTGAAAATGCCTCGCTTTATGCCGAAGCTGGTGTGAAGGAATATTGGATCATCCTGGGCAATGAACGCCAGGTGGAAGTGTACCGCCGCCCGATGAACGGACGCTATCTGGAGACCCATCTGCTCGGCACCACCGACTGTATCGAATGCGCCAGCGTTCCAGGTGTGCGGATTCAAATTGCGGCGTTGTTCAGCTGACAATCCCTAGCCCTCAGATTCGTGACTGCTTCGGCGCTGAATTCTTTGCGACTGCCCGTGAACCAGGGTGGGGCGAAGGCCGTTCTTCGATCTTGTTCGGGTTGGCGCCGCACTGACTGGCTTGGTTCCGCTCAGCGCAACATCGGCATTCAGCCGGGATGTTCTGTTGGGATCGACAGCACGATCACGCTAGCCAATTACCGGGGGTATTACGCACGGTGACCTTCGCAGTCACAGACGCCAATTTGGACGGCGTGGGCGCGCAGAGCGGAAGTGCCACCCTCAGAATCGTTGCATACCGCTGCCCGTTTTCTGACAGTCTTGTCATTTCGATTTGAATCCGGCAGGACGCTTTTACGAAAGAATATCCGTGATCACATTGCCATGCACATCCGTCAGCCGGTAATCCCGTCCGGCCTTGTGGAAAGTCAATCGCTCGTGATCGAATCCGAGCAAGTGGAGGATCGTTGCTTGCAAGTCGTGGACGTGGACCGGATTTTCCACAACATGGAATCCAAGATCGTCGGTGGATCCGTATGTCAGGCCCTGTTTGATTCCGCCGCCGGCCATCCACATGGTGAAGGCTTGCGGATGATGATCACGCCCGAGTTTTCGTCCCAGAGCGAGGTTCGTTTCCACCATTGGGGTGCGTCCGAATTCACCGCCCCAAATAACGAGTGTCTCATCCAAAAGACCCCGCTGCTTCAGGTCCGCCACTAGGGCGGCGGCGGCTTGATCGGTGGCACCGCAATTGTTTCGCAGATTTCCCTCCACATCGGAGTGAGCGTCCCATCCTTCGTGGTAGATGTTCACAAAGCGAACGCCGCGCTCGATCATTCTTCGGGCGAGAAGACATGCGCGAGCGAACGACGGTTTATCGGGATCCGCTCCATAGAGCTTGAGTGTTGATGCGTTTTCACTCTTTAAATTCATGAGCTCGGGCGCCGATGTTTGCAGTCGGAACGCCATTTCGTAGGAAGCAATGCGGGTGGCGATCTCGGGGTCGCCGACTTGGGCGAGCCGCTGTTCGTTCATTGCCCGAATGAGGTCCAGTGAATCTTTTTGCAGTCGCGGATCGACGCCATCCGGACTTGAGACGTTTAGGATCGGATCGCCCTGATTCCGGAGTCGAATTCCTGTGTAAATGGTCGGCATAAATCCGCCTGACCAATTTGCCGATCCTCCGCTGATTCCGGCGCCTGTGGACATCACGATAAACGCCGGCAACTCTTTTGTTTCAGATCCGAGCCCATAGAGAGCCCACGAACCAAGGCTGGGTCTTCCAGGCTGTGAAAACCCGGTATTCAAGAATATTTGCGCCGGAGCGTGATTAAACTGGTCCGTGTGCAGGGACTTAATGAGGCAGATATCATCCGCGATCGCGCCCAAATGGGGGAGCATTTCAGAGAGTTGCGCTCCGGATTGACCGTACTTGTGAAACTTGAAACGAGGCCCAAGAGCCGCTGCATCGGACCGGATAAATGCATAACGCTGACCGCCGATGACTTCGGGAGGAATCGGTTTGCCTTCGTATTTGACTAGGTCTTTTTTGAAATCGAACAGGTCGAGCTGGCTGGGCGCTCCCGCCATGAAAAGATGAATCACCCGCTTTACCTTGGGCGCAAAGTGAGGAGCGCTCGGCAGCAGCGATTCGTGCTTGATCGTCGCAGAGGTTGCTCGTTTTGCAAACGCATCGGTGAGCAGCGATGCCAGGGCGATCTTCCCGACTCCCACGCCGCAGTCCTTAAAGAAATGGCGGCGTGTGATATTGACGAACGGACGTCGATTCGGATTCATAAAGTGTTGAATGAGCTGGGGCGTTTCATATTGGCGCGGGATGCTTCCTTTAAAGTTCTGAGATTCCGGTATCGCGAGTGACCGATATCATCCTTTTGTGATGGTTTCGTCGAGGTTGAACAACGCGCGTGCCAACACCGTCCAAGCGGCACGTTCGGCCGTGTTTTCGTCGCCGTCTCCCGCAACCGCCTTCGCGTTTAGCGCACCCGATTCGAATCGTTGTTTTTGATTCTGGAAGAAAGTTCGAAGCAGTTCGGCTTCTTCCGGCGTGGGTGGACGAGTTAGGCAGCGTTGAAACAGGTATTCAATTCGTTCAGAAACTGAACCGGTCCGGTTCACCATAATTCGACCTGCGGATTGAGCGGCCTCGGTGAACACGGAGTCGTTCAACAGTGTCAGGGCCTGCAGCGGTGTGTTTGAGGTTTCTCGGCGAATGACGCACGCTTCTCCGCTCGGCGCATCGAACGTTGTGAACATTGCGTAAGGCGCGGTTCGCTTGCTGAAAGTGTAGAGTCCGCGCCGGAAGCGGCCCTCTCCCTCGCTCACGTTCCAGCGGAGCTGTCCGTACGTTCCTTCTGTGGTAATGTTCGCGGGTTGCGGAGGGAAAACGCTTGGACCGCCGATCTTGGGAGATAGCGACCCCGCCACTGCCAGCAGGGAATCCCGGATCAGCTCGGCTTCAATTCGGACTCTCGGTCCGCGACCGATGAGCCGGTTCTCGGGATCTCTCGCGAATTGTTCTCGAGAGGCATCCGAAGACTGTTGATAGGTGGCGCTCATGACAATCAGTTTGTGCATCTTCTTAAGAGACCAACCTTGATTGACGAATTCGACCGCCAGCCATTCCAATAACTCGGGGTGCGTCGGCAATTCGCCTTGATAGCCGAAATCGTCGGGCGTAGTCACGAGTCCGTATCCAAAGAATGACTCCCACTGGCGGTTTATCGTAACTCGTCCAACCAACGGATTCTCGCTTGAAACCAGCCATCGTGCGAATGAGAGACGATCGCGTGACGTTCCATCCGGAAGCGAAGGGAGAATCGAGAGAACCTCCGGACTGACTTTGTCCGTGGGTTGGAGAAACTCGCCTCGGTTGTGGATGTGAGTCGGGCGGGGTTCATTTGCCGGCCGTTCCTCCATAACCAGTGTGGTTGGGAATTTAGGGATCTGTTTGCGAAGATTCTCGATTTCTTCATGTCGCTTGGATAGCTCTGGGGCTTGAAGTAGAAAGGCTCTTCGGAGACTGGCCTGGTCCGATTGCGCGCGCGCGACTTCAGGCGTCAGCAGGATGCTTTCGATGTTTGGCGCGATGACATGGTTTGGATCTGGGCGAGTTTCTGCCGTCGCCGCGATTCGAAATCGTCCCAGTCCGGCGGAGAAGTGCCGTTCAAAGAGCATTTGAATTCGGAGGTCCCCGGTGTTCGTGATGGGGGACTTCATATTGAAGATGGCCTCGTGCGGTTCTCCTTGGCGGCCATTCACGGACCAGCCGGTTTGAGGGTTCCCGTCAATGGCCGCCGCCGCAGTGAACTCTCCGGATGCGAAGCTATGGGTGGCGCCTGCAATGGGAATCTCACGGCCGCCCGCAGTGAGTTTGAATTCACACAGCGTGAAATCGCCAATCGGACCTTCGTAATAAACTCTTCCCGGACCGTGCCGCGGCAATCGGTCGTCGGGCATGGCTTCGAGCCGAATGGCGGTAATCCCACGAAGATCGGGTCGGAAAAGGAGTTCGTATGTGTCGCTTTTGGTTTGGTCTCCGCTGGCCAGGACCGAGTTGTCATCAAGGATTGTAAGAATGGGAAGGTTCGATGTCGCTTCGATTGGGCGGAGGACAGTCCAGGGAACGGCCTTGCTCGATTCTTGTTGCTGCCATTGCTTGAATCGCGTTTCCAAGTGCTCGCCCCGGCGCACGTGAATAGGGCGAGGATCGTGAATGGTTTGGCCAGCGGAAAATCGAATGCGGCCGATGGTATGTTGTTTCCCGAAAAGTTGACTCAGTTTTACCGTTAGCCGCGCCCCGCCCGAAGCCTTGAACGGATGGCGGAGCGAAAATCGAGCGGACCGGTTTGCGTTCGAGTTCTTTCCGTTCTGAATTGCCCATCCCGTTTTCAAGTCAGCGTCGATTGCGTTCTCAATCGGAAATTCTTTCTGTGAAAAATCGGCTTCGGCTTCAGTGAGTTCGAGCACGCGTGATTCGAGCTCGTTGTCTTTTGGAGCAGCGGTCACGGAGAAATCGGTGAGAACGAAGTTTCCGTTTTCAGAACGCCCGGGCCCGTTCTTGGGAAAGGCGGAATCGGTCAGCGCTTCGATCTGAAGCCTGTCGAAAGAGTCCAGATCGGTGTTGAACTCCACTGTGTAAACGTCCGTTTCCGGGTTGCCTGTAAAGCGGATTGATTTGTCCGGAAGTAGCTCGAAAGACTGTCCCGCGTCCGTCGATGCGCGCGCGAACTCGGGGAATTGCCACCGAACCGTCTCGGCAGGAAATTGATTCGGCAGATCCTCGATCCGTGCAGACAATCGGGCCTCGATCGATTCTTGTTTGGCGATCGTGTCCGGGTCCAGGACATCGAGTTCCGGTTCGTCGGCATTGTTTAAGAACGCCATAAACTGGTAATACTCCTGCTGGGAGATCGGATCGAACTTATGAGTGTGACACTGGGCGCAGCCGATTGTCAGCCCTAGCCAGACTTTGCCAGTCGTCGAAACGCGGTCGGTCACGGCGTGGAACCGGAACTCGAGCGGGTCGATCCCGCCTTCTTCGTTGAGCATTGTGTTCCGGTGAAATCCAGTAGCGATCCGTTGCGCGCGGGTCGCCCCGGGAAGCATATCTCCGGCGATCTGCTCAATGGTGAACTGATCGAAGGGCATATCGGTGTTCAACGCGTTGATGACCCAATCCCGATAGGGCCAAATCGATCGTTGACGATCTTTTTCGTATCCATTGGTGTGTGTTGCTTCTGTGAGCGTGTGTAAGGCGAAAATTGCGAAAATTTCGGTGGCCGCGCGGCCAAA
>JAQBVM010000254.1 GCA_027623095.1 Verrucomicrobiota bacterium | reverse complement strand
GATTCGCAAGATAGCCGTCCCACAAGGAGAAATCAGGGCTCCACGGAGTGTCGCCCCACCGAGAGAAGCGAGATTCGGCGGGTCGTACCATGCGGAATTGCGGGGGGTGGGCCTGCCCTTTTTCACAGATGCGCCCTCTGAATTCGCGCCTGAATCAAATGGTCTTGATCTTTCCAGGCAAACCCACGCTAATGTATCGCAATCTTATTATGGCTGATTTAGAGAACAGATATTCGGACAACATTTTGGGAAAATACTACGTCGATAATCAGTGCATCGACTGCGATCTGTGCCGTGAAACGGCTCCCGAGAACTTTAAGCGAAATGACGACGGAGGGTATTCGTTCGTCTATAATCAGCCGACAACCGAGGATCAGGAATCGCAGTGTAAAGAGGCGATGGAAGGGTGCCCGGTGGAAGCGATCGGAAACGATGGCGGTTCCGCCTGATTTGCTTTTCTCGGCTCACTCAATCAAATCCCGCCGCAACATCTCGAGAGCCTGCTGTGCAGTGGCTTGTTTGAAGCTCTCTCGTTCGTATGGGTTCAACTGACGAAGAACATTTGTCGAATTCGGTCCTGCGAGGCCGATAAACGCGGTTCCAATGGGCTTGGCGGCAGTGCCGCCTGCCGGTCCGGCAATTCCGGTGACGGCCAAGCCATAGGTTGTTTTGTTCCGAGCGCGTGCTCCATCGGCCATTTCGCGAACGGTTTCTTCGCTCACCGCGCCATGGTTCGAAAGTGTCTCGGCACGAACTCCGAGAAACATCTGTTTCGCTTCGTTACTGTAGGTCACTAGCCCCGCAGCGAAAACGGCTGAAGCTCCAGGGATGTTGGTAAGGCGATGTGAAATCAGGCCGCCCGTGCATGATTCGGCGACGGCCACGGTCCTTCCAAGCTCGGTCAAAAGTCGGATCACCACTGATTCAAGTTCCTCCGATCCGCAGCCGAAGATCGATTTCCCAATGGCCGATCGGACAATACTCTCCGCCTCGGTTATGAGGGCCTCCCCGTCGGCGCCCCGAGACATCAGACGCACATCGACGGCGCCCAGTCTTGCGCAATAGCCCAGTTGAAGCCCACGAATGATCAATGGAGCGAGCAGGGGGGCGATTCTTTGTTCCATGAGCGATTCACCGATGCCGGTAGTTCGGAGAATCTTACATTGAAACGGTCCCAAGTCGGAGAGTTTCTCGCGTAGCATCGGGACAACGGAATTCAAAAACATGGGCCTGAGCTCGCGAGGCGGGCCGGGCAGCATTATGAGAAGGGAAGGGCTTTCTGAATCGCGAAAACGTCCTGGTTCTACTTCAAGGATGAGCCCGGGAGCCGTTCCGAAAGGGTTTGGAAGGACCGTCGCGCCTCCAGGCACCTGAGCCTGCACGCGCGTGTTCGGTGGCATGGGGCGTTTTCGGGCCGAAAAAAAACTCTCGATATGCGCGACGATCGACGGATCCTCGCGGAGATCCAATTTCAGCATGGATGCGATCAATTCACGTGTGAGATCGTCGGACGTGGGTCCCAAACCTCCCGTCACAACGACGACATCCGCGCGAGTCAATGCCTCGCGAACCGCCTGCTGAATCGCCTCTCCCGAATCGGGAATTGCGACTTGACGGTCCACCGGGCATCCGAGACCGCCAAACTGCTGGCAAATCCATTGTTGATGCGTGTTCAGAACGGAGCCCAGCATGAGCTCGCTCCCGGTGTTAATGAGCTCAATGATCATGGGGAGCCTCGACCGTTTTACGAACGCGCTTTGTGCCCATGAACCCACCCCCGCCCCTCCGAGGAGGGGAGCTTCGTTGCAGCCGGCGATTTCAGTTCCCCTCCTGGGAGGGGTGCAGGGGTGAGTTGGTTACGCCGGCAATGGGAGGGTGAGGTTCCCGCCGAACCCTGGCATGTAATCAAGAATGGGTTCGGCGGGAGCCTCACCCTCCCGTCTTCATCTAAAGCGGTGTCCTTTTTGGGCGGAAGGTTCACGGGTACTTACCAAAGGAACGACTTGAGCTCTTCGAGTTGCCGGCTGCCCTCCCACAATGTCGCGCGCCAGGCAACGATCTTTCCTAGTTTTTGAAACGCTTCATGTTCCAGTCTGAGCGTCGTCCAATTCGCGAACCAGCGGGACGGCTCCACGCTTGCCTCAAGAACCGTTGGTTTCCGGGGGTCTGAACCGCTCGTTCGAAGCTCGATCCGTAACAATAACGGGGAACCTTGCAAACTCTTCGCCTTCCAATGAATGTCGAATCGCATTGCGGCCTGCATGGACGGATTCTCACGAAGGAACGCTTGGTAGGCGTCCCGCTCAAAGAGGCTGGGGGACAATGAGTGGCGGCCTTCCGAGTCGAGCAGATGAGGCAGCACTTTGATAATCTTGGCTTCCGCACTGCCGACTTCGACGCAACTGAGAAAGCTTATGCAAACGAGAGTAAGTGTCTTAAGCATGGCAAATAATGGATTAACCCGATTCTTCAAACAAAATGATCCCCGGCTCCAGATCTTTCAAGCGCGCGCTGCCGCGCAGCCCGGCGCTTGACTGCAAACCGTTTCACCAATTCATCTGTAACCACTCCAGCCAAGATGACGGCTCCAATGATCGCGAATTCCAGGTGAGTTGGGATCCTGAGGATATTGATCGCGTTGTAAAGAACTCGCAAAACAGCGGCGCCAATAATAACGCCGGTGATGGTGCCTTCCCCTCCGCGCAAACTGCAACCTCCTAGAACGGCCGCCGCAATCGCATAGAGTTCGTAAAACTCCCCAAGTCCCGAGGGCTGAATCGAGTTTACATCCAACGCGAAGAGCACTCCGCCGATACCCGCGGACAGAGAGCAGATCACGTAGGCGAGAATTTTCATAAAATCCGTGTTGATCCCGCTATACCGGGCGGCTGTTTCGTTTCGACCCAGCGCGAAGAGATATCGGCCGTAGATGGTCCTGTTAAGAAAGACGGCCGCGGTAATCCCTAAAACTAAGAGAATCACGAAAGGAATCGGCAAAGAAAACGATTCCGGGAAGAGAAATGGAATTTGGATTTTTCCGACGGCCAGCTTGCGGAGTTCCTCGTAGCTGTTGCCGAATCCCAGGCTTTGATCGTCCGTAATGTATCGGGCCGCGCCTCGATACAAGAGCAGGCCGCACAAAGTGACGACAAACGGCTGCAATTTCAATTTGGTGATCAAGAGCCCGTGACATATCCCAATGAGCAACGAAACAAATAGTATCGCCCCCAACGCCGACGGAATGGACCAGCCTTTTTGCGTCAGCAGCCACGCGAGCATCGAACCCACAAGCCCGACGACGGATCCGATTGAAAGGTCGATTCCTCCAGTGATGATCACGAACGATACGCCCACGCTGATGATCCCGAAGAGCGCGGTCCATCGAATCGTGTTCTGCAGATTGTAGGCGCTGACAAAATCGGGATTGAGAATTGCAGTGAGCGTGCAAACAAACACCAATAGTCCGCCAATCCCAAGAATCTTTTTCATGAACGTTTAGTATAAACGGCTGGAAACCGGAGTATCTCCAGGATGGGATGGCATTGCCGGGCCGCGCTGAGATTAGGGCCGTGCAGCAGCACTGCCCTACCGAGAACGGGCGGCACGGTTCCAGTCGGGAGGGTGAGGCTCCCGCCGAACCCATTCTTCGCAGAGTTCCAGGGTTCGGCGGGAGCCGCACCGTCCCATTCTCGGGGTAACCGGCTGCGAGCATTCATGCGCATGCCTCCTGGTTTTTATGAATCCGGCCTGTTGCCAAGTGCATGACCGCCTCTTCAGAAAGTTCGCCGCGCGAAAGTTCCCCGGTGATCCGGCCCTCATGCATCACGAGCGCCCGATCGGACATGCCGAGGATTTCCTCCATTTCACTCGAAACAAACAAGACCGCGACGCCGGTTTCCGCCAATTGCTCCATGAGCCGGTAAATCTCACGTTTCGCCCCAACGTCAATGCCTCGAGTCGGTTCATCAAGCAGGAGGACCTTTGGATTCATCGCAAGCCATTTTCCCAAGACCACCTTTTGCTGATTTCCGCCGGACAGGTACTGGACGACCTGCTCCGGCCCTGGAGTCTTGATGTTCAGGTCCCGAATCATTTGTGTCGTGACACGGTTTTCCTCGGCTCGATTGAGAAAGCCATTCTTCTGATCTCGGCGCAGGCTCGGCAAACTGAGGTTTTCGCGAACCGCCATTTCAAGCACCAGTCCTTGTTCCTTGCGGTCTTCGGGAACCAGCCCAATTCCCGCGTGAATGGCATCACGCGGATGCGACACATCAATACGCTTTCCCGCCACTCGAATTTCGCCCTCAAGAAACGGATCGATCGCAAAGACCGATCGCAACAGTTCTGTCCTCCCGGCGCCAACCAATCCGGCCAGGCCGACGATCTCGCCTCCACAGACGTGAAGGTTGATCGAATGGCTCGGGTTCGCCGATGTCCTCAAGTCGCGAACTTCCAGCGCGACTTCTCCTTTGGGACGCGGCACGTGCTGATAGAATTGCGACACATCCCGTCCCACCATCAGCTTCACCATTTGATCGTGGCTAATTTCTTCGCGGCCGAGTTCTCCCGCGTTCGCGCCATCGCGCAAGACCACAACCCGGTCGGCGAGTTCTTTCACCTCTCCAAGACGGTGCGAGATATAAACGATGCTTACACCATTGCTGCGAAGCTGGCGAACCACTGCAAAAAGTTGCGCTGCCTCATGGTGGGAAAGGCTGGATGTCGGTTCATCCATGATCAATATCCGGGCGTCGGAAGAGAGCGCTTTCGCGATCTCGACCATCTGTTGCTGGCCGATCGACAACTGGCTGACGAGGGTGCCAGGAGAGTGTCGAAGGCCAATTCGGTCTAGAACAGGCCGCGACGCTTCGTGGATCCGGCGTTTGTCCATCCAGCCGAAACGCGACGGTTCCCGCCCTAGGAAGATGTTCGCTCCGATGTCGAGGTTATCGGATAGATTGAGCTCTTGGTGAATCAAAACAATCCCCAGACCAATCGCGTCGCGCACGGATGCGATTTCGGCAGCCTTCCCATTTAACAAAATTTCGCCTGAGTCCGCCTTTTGAACGCCGGCAAGAATCTTCATCAGGGTGCTCTTTCCGGCGCCATTCTCGCCAATCACCGCCAGCACCTCGCCGGGAAGAATTCTCAGGCTGACGCCGCGCAACGCCAAAACGCCTGGAAAACGCTTCGTTAACTCGCGAACTTCAAGCAAGGATCCATCGGATGCGTCAGCCATGAATCAATTGTTATGGCAGTGGAGAATGAAAGCGAATCGGATCGAATATTCTTAAGGGGCGTGAAGTTTTTTGAGTTCGGCCCAGAACTCTTTGACATTTTCTTTCCGCACTTCCCGAATCTCGACTTCGTGAAACCCTTCCTTGGGTACCGCTGACTGATCGCCGCGTTTGAGTGCCGCAAGAATCCGAACCGAATGGTAGCCGTAAAGATACGGCTGCTGGCTCACCGTTCCATAAATGTCGCCGTCGATGATTCCCTGCAGCGTGCTGTCCTGCTCGTCAAAACTCACGATCTTGATCGACTTGGTTTTGCCCGCTTCTTTCACGGCCTCTTTGCACATCGGCGCGTTGTAGGCAAATAAACCGATCATGCAGCCGAGGTCCGGCTGGGAGGTGATGGCGTCTTCGGCGTTTGCCTTCGCCCGCGCATAATCGAAATTGTCTGTCCGCGTATCAAGGACGGTGAACGCACCGCCTTCGAGGACTTTTCCGGGCGGATCGTAAGTAATGCTGGAAAGGGATTGGACAGGCCGGTCGATCAATTCGTCAATGACCCCTTGGCGTCGTTGTTGCGCGTTCAATTGCTCCAGGCGGCCAACAAAAATCATCACTTTTCCGCCGTTCGGCATCGCTTCCTTGACAAGTTTTCCGGCGGCTCGACCGGCGGAGTAATTGTTCATGCCCACGAAGCAGAGGCGTTTGGAGTCGGGCGCGTCGGAATCGTGTGTGATCACATGCGCGCGTTCGCACGCTTCGTTAATGACCCCGACTTGATTCTTCGCGTCGATCGGGCTGATCGCAATTCCATCGATTCCGCGCGCCAGCAAGGTTTCGATTATTCTGTTTTGATCCACGATTCCTTTGGCTGGCATGAGGACCTCGCATTCGGCATTGAATTCTTTTGCGGCGGCGCGGGCGCCCGCGGCAGCCGGATTCCAAAACGGATCGATTCCGTTCGTCACGTAAGCCAGTTTCGGTTTTTCAGAGTTCGCGTCGGAAGCGCCGGATTGGGTTTGGCTGGAGGAACTGCCTGTCTCGGTTGGTTTGCCGCAACCCGCAAAGGCAATCAGCACGGCTGAAGAAAGGAGGAGAAGTCGGTTCGTGTTGTTCATAGGATGAGTGATTATGCAACTGTCAGACCACCGTTGATACAAATATTTTGCCCGGTGATAAATCCGGCGCTCTCGCTGGCGAGGAAAACGGTCGCCCCGGCAATATCCTCGGGCACTCCCCAGCGTCCCGAGGGCACCATCGCGAGATACCCGTCTTTTGCATCCTGCGAGTCGTTCTCGTGCCGTTCCACAGGAATCCAGCCCGGTGAAATCATGTTGACCGTTATTCCGAATCGGGCGAGTTCGGTGGCCATGCTGCGCGACCATCCGTTCTGGCCGCCTTTCGCCGCGACATACGCGCTGAAATTGCCAACGCCGCGCTGAAATACTTCGGATCCAATATTAACGATTCGCCCCCACTTCTTCTGCTTCATGTGGGCCAGACATGCTTTGGTCAACAGGAACGGGCTCTTGATGAAGAAATCGAGCATCCGCTGATAGAAGGCCCATTCGTATTGCTCGATCGGCAGTTGCGGTTGCTCGCACGTCGCGTTCAATACCAGAATATCGATGGGGCCAAGCGTCTTCACCGTTTCGGCAACCATCCGTTCGACATCCTTTGCATCCGTCACATCCGCCCGGGCAAGAATTCCCTCCGCGCCGGTTTTGCTGAATTCGGCGAATGTTTTCTCGGCTTTCGTCCGGTCATTGAAGTAGTTCAGTGCTACTTTGGCGCCCGCGCGCCCTAAACCGATCGCAATCGCTTTTCCCAACCCTTTTGAACTGCCCGTTACAAGCGCAACGCGTCCGGATAAGGAAAAAGAACCGCCAGAAGCCGGCAGCGAGGTGTTCTGTGTGGAATTCGATGTCATGTTTCGGAGCCTTTATAGTGGACAGAAATGCCGTGAACAACCGAGAAAAACGGGTGCATCTCCGATTTGCTGGAGAAACTGGAGTGTGCGAACGGATCGCGGCTTGTCCCAAGCCGCAGCGATCCGAATCAAGTGGATGCGCCCGCTTGTTTCCGATGCGCGGAATATTTTCTGAGTGCTGCGGGCTGGGACAGCCCGCGCTGGCCGCCCGCGGTGACGGATAAGTGGATCGAGGGATGAGTGGGTCTGAGTCAAGCGCGGAGTTCATCGTGAAGTCGCCTTTATCAAGAACAAATGATTCCGTTTGGTCGATCCCAGGCCGGAGCACCTCGCGCCGCCGCAGTGCCGCCGCGGGCACGGCGCCGCCGCAATTCTGGGAAGACGTGCTCGGGCTGTTTCAGCCGGGAGAGCGTCTGGCGAACGGGCGTTTTGAGATCCGCCGGATACTTGGTCGCGGCGGGATAAGCGTGGTGTATGAGGCTCGCGATGAAGTTCGGCAAATGGCAGTGGCGCTCAAGTTCCTGAGTCCGGCGCTTCTGCACGACGCCCGCGCCGTGGAACAGTTTCTCCTTGGCGGTGGTTCTTTACGAGTTGCTGACCGGCGAACTGCCCCTCGGCATAGCGCGCCCGTTGGAGGAGCGGCGCCCGGATTTATCCGAACGCTTTTGTTGCGCCGTGGACCGGGCGCTGTCGAGCAAACCCGAGGACCGGTTCGAGAGCATCGTTGTGTTCTCACGAGAATGAGCTTCGGGCATGAACGAACGCCATTCCGTGAGCGCGTGGCTGCGCCAGCATCCCCGATGGGTCAAGGCCGCGCGCGCGACCACTTTGCTCGCAGTGGCCGCCGGGCTCGTGCTGGCGGGCGGACGGCGTTGGCGGAGTCACTTGCAGCTTAAGGAAAACGAATTGCAAGGCGCTTGGACACGCCTAAGCGCGTCGGAAGGCCCGATGGCCGGCCTCAATCAATGGATCAAAGAGCGTGAGGCCGCCGCGCAGTTTCTCGAACGCCGCCTCGCCATCGAGAACCGGTTGTCGGAAGGCGACACTCAAACGCCGCACCAATTTGAAACATTGTTGACGCTTTCCAACGAGGTGGCGTCTGAGCAATCTCTCTGGAAATGGCTCGACACCCAGGTCACGCGCCGACGGAGCCTGCCGGTATTGGACGAATTATTGGTTTACTGCCGGAGCTCCGAGTCCAACCGCGACGACCTGGAAGCTGTTGGGAGGCGGACGCTTTGGCGAAGTCTCCTACCATGCCCACGAACCGCCAGAGCCGCACTTTCGATTTATCGGACAAAAGGAGGCCATTGGCTTTCGCGTCATACTGCAATTCCGTGATCGATGAATCGAAGGGCGGGTGCCGACGGTATCTGCGCACCACTTGCCAACCACCCGAATGAGTTTGCAAACGGCCTTCCGGACTGTGAATCAACAAACTCAACTCCGGGTTAGCCCTTCGGGCCAAAACTTCGCACGAAAACAAAGCATGTCGTTACAGAACGAAGTGTTCCCATTTGCGGGGCAACACCTTCTTCAACGGACTTCAGCGTTCGGCGGGAGCCTCGCCCTCCCGATTTCGGGGTAATCCCGTCCACGAGGATTCACCATTCACCTTTGCGATGGAACTTGCCTCTTGCGGCCTGATTGAAACGTTCCGCTCCAGCATCGATTTCTCGAAGAATCTGATCAACCGGTTTTCCACCGGAACTGCGTGCCGCGGAAATCAGATGTTCACATTCGTTGGCATCCATGAAGCGCGCCGCATCCAGAAGCCCTTTCTCCTCACCTTCCGGAATCGCAATGAACCCGTGTTTATCCGCGTGAATCAACTGCCCCGGCCGGATCACACGGCCAAAGACCTCCACTTCGCACCCCCATCGAACAGGAACGGCGAACCCGTGTCCGACTGCGAGGCGGCGCGCCAGCGCCTTAAAACCGGCATTGCACATCTCATCCACATCCCGAATCGCGCCATCAATGATGCCGCCCACGCATCCGAGAGATCGGTGAATGTTACTATTCACTTCGCCCCACCCTGCCCCATACGTAAACGGCTTATCCAAATCCTGAACCAACACGATTTTCGGACCTTCGATTGATCCCAGGTACTTTCGATATTCACTCCAGGCATTCGGATTTTTCCGGGCCGGTTCCGGATTCCCCGGCTGAATCACGCACGTCACCGCGTATCCAGCCATCGGTCCCATCTGCGGCATGAAATCGCGGGTTTCCTCGATATTAAACGCATCACGCGCAGGGTTCGCTTTTGTTAATTGCTCCCAGCCATTGTAGATGGTTGGCGTGTTCCATCGCTTCATTTGAAGCATCTCCGAGTGAGAAAGCCGCCGCGAAGGATTCATAACGGTTAAATGGACTCGCGCTCTGTGTTTGAAATATAGAAAAAGGCACGCAGACGTTTATTGACCGCCGCCTTCAGGAATGGGCCAGTTGTACCCCGCCGTGAATCCGCCATCGACATAAACAATCTGACCCGTCATCCACTCCGAAGCAGCCGACGCCAGAAAAACGGCCGCGCCAATCATGTCGGCCGGCTGTCCCAGGCGGCGCAACGGCGTGTTTGGGATCACCCAATCCTTCATCACAGGAATTGACCATAGCTTCTTCGTCAAATCCGTGAGCACAAAACCCGGCGCCAGCGCGTTAACCCGCACTCCACTCGGCCCCCATTCCATCGCGAGCGATCGGGTCATGTGACCCATGGCGGCTTTGCTCATGGCATACGGCGCGACATTCTTCACCGGACGTTCGTTGTTGAGCGACGTGATGTTAATCTGACTTCCGGAGCCCGCACTCACCATGTGCCTCGCGACCTCTTTCGACAGCAGCCAGGCCCCTTTCAAATTGATATCCATGATGAAATCATAATCCGCTTCCTCAAGTTCCAAAGTCGGTTTTCGACGATTTACCCCGGCGACATTGATCAGTGTGTCAATCCTCCCAAACTCTTCGATTACCGAAGCAACAAGTCGGTTGATGCTTGATGCGCTTGCCACATCACAGATTCGATGTGAAACGGACTTGGTTTTCCCAATCTCGGAAGCAGTGCTTCTCAGCGTCTCTTCGTCACGCCCGGAAATAATCACCTGCGCGCCACGTTCCGCAAAGCCGGACGCAATCGCCTTGCCAATTCCGCGGCTGCCCCCCGAAACCAAAACAACGAGGTTCCGAACCGAAAAAAGCGTGTCATTCATAGGAATTATTCTTCCCGGCCAGACTCCGTTTTTTCCATTCGCACGTCACGGAAAATCCAACGAACTCGGTAAACTCGCGCTTTATCACAAACACTTCTTTTTCTTCCAATAGGTGACCCGTTCACACAACTCCGCGATCCCGAACATCTGGTAAAGAATTGTTGCGCGCCCGCCGACCATTCGGTAAACAAGTGCCCGGTTTGTGTGAAACCTTTAGGAAAGAGGGTACTGGAGGCAGTCATGAACCTGCGGTAGCCGGAAGGTTGTTTATCAACCGTATCCGGGTTCGGTCGGACTGAAAGGGCTATCTAAAAGGAAATATCTCGACAGCGGAGAAGTCACGCGCCTCTTGAAAGGAATTTCAATGTACTGATTTGACTGAAAAGGGTGGAGTTTTTCAGCAGGGCGTTTTGGGCCTCGTCGGAACGTTTTCCGGGCT
>JAQBVM010000253.1 GCA_027623095.1 Verrucomicrobiota bacterium | reverse complement strand
TACATCTTGCAGTTTTGTTCGCATCCCCATCTTAATAGGGAGGTGGTCAAAAAAGTACAAGTACTAAGTTGTTCCATATCAACATCTTTCACACTAACTCAATGCCAGTGCCCCCATCCCCTCCCAGGAGGGGAGCCGTGAAGTGGGCGATGGGGTGAAAAGTTCCCCTCCGTTGGAGGGGTTAGTAGGGGTGGGTTCCGTGGCGGTGAAGCTGACTGACTTCGGCATCGGCCAGATCGTGTCGGCGGAAGCGCTGGCGGGCGTCACGAACGCCGGCTTCACCCAAACGATCGTGGCGGAGTCTTCCTCGTCGCAAACGGGTTCGCAGATGTACATGGCGCCGGAGTTACTGGCCGGCAAACCCGCATCGACGCGGTCGGATATTTATTCGCTTGGCGTCGTGCTGTACCAGTTGCTGGTCGATGATCTGACTCGTCCGCTGACCACCGACTGGTCAGACCACATTACCGACCCGCTCCTGCGCGACGACTTGAAACATTGTTTCGCAGGCAATCCACAGGACCGCTTTGCCGGCGTGGGACAGTTGGCGAAAAACCTTCGTTCTTTGCCCCATCGACAAGATGCTTTGGCGAAAGAACAAGCCGCAATTGCCGCGAGCGCCAACTCGGCGTATCGCCGGGGAATTATCCGGGCCTCTAGCATCGGCGTTCTGATTGTGGCGCTGCTATCCGTGCTGACCTCGGTCTCCATCACGCAAAGCCGCCTCGCCAGAAGGGAAGCGTTTAAGGCCAGCCAAAACCTTTACGCCGCCGACATGAACCTGGCACAACAGGCTTTTGAAGCCAATAACCTGGGGCGTGCCCAAGATTTTCTGGAACGGCATCGCCCTAAGGCGGGCGAAAAGGATTTACGGGACTGGGAATGGCGTTACCTCTGGCGCCTCTGTCGTGGCGACGAACTGTTTACGCTGGACGCGCACTCCAATGCGGTCTCGGCGGTCGCGTTTTCTCCAGACGGCAACTTGTTGGCGACCGCGAGCCACGACGGAACCGTTAAGCTGTGGGACTGCCACTTCCAGGCGCACGGCTTCACCTTGGTGCGGACAACAAATAAGATCACAGTTCTTAACCATGAAGAAGCGGTCGCTTCCCTGGCCTTTTCTCCTGACGGCAAGACCCTCGCGACACGATGCAATGATCAGAAGGTCAGATTATGGGACATCGCAACCGGACGGGAAACAGTCCAATTCCCGGCGCCAGGGCATACCGTGATTCCCCGCGCGCTCGCGTTCTCTCTTGATGGTCGGATTCTGGCCATCCCGGATTCGGAAGGCGTTCACCTGTGGAACGTGAATGCAGAATCCCAACTCGGCATTTTGGCAGAACACACTGATTACTGCAACGGCCTGGCATTCTCGCCTGACGGCAGGACGTTGGCTTCGGCCGGCGATGACAAAACGATTAGATTATGGGATGTGACGACCCAATCCTTGCTGGCTGCTCCCAGCAGACACGAACATTGGATAAGCAGTCTGGCCTACTCGCCCGACGGCAAGACGCTGGTTTCGGGCAGTTGGGATAAGACGGCTAAAGTGTGGGACGTCGCCACTCGGGGAGAGATGGCCCGTCTCACAAATCATGCCGCCATTATTTTTGCCGTGGGGTTTGCACCCGACGGGACGATCTTGGCTACGGCCAGCGGCGACCAAATGATCAAGCTCTGGGATGCGACCACCTGGCAGGAGATCACCACCCTCAAGGGTCATCTGAGTGAGGTTTGGGCGCTCGCCTTCGCTACCAATGGGCAGATTTTGGTCTCCGGCTGCAAGGACGGAACGGTGAAAGTGTGGAGCACCACTGCGAAGCCGAGGGAAACCAACCGGGTAACATTTCCTGCTGACACTCTTCAATTACGTGGAGTGGCGGCGTCCCCGGATGGCAAAACTTTTGCCGTAGCGACCCGTGAAGGGGCGGTCAGAGTTTGGAACCTGAGCGCGCTGCAGGAAATGACGAACCTTCTGGCAAAGGTTCCTGGGCCAACCAGTCTTGCGGTTTCTCCGGACGGAAGGACGCTCGCGGTCGGTACTCTCGACGGGCCGGTCCATCTGTTGGACTCCGTCATGAATCGTGAGGTCGCAATTCTTCGAGGACACACCAATTCGGTAACAGCCTTGACGTTTTCCCGCGACGGCAAGCTTCTTGCCACAGGAAGCAAAGACCAGACAATCCGGTTGTGGGACGTGGCGACGAGACAGGAACTCGCCACGCTCAAAGGGCACTCCAAGGAAGTTCTTTCGCTAACGTTTTCCCACGATGGCCGCACCCTTGGCTCCTGCAGTTTCGACGGCACGGCCAAACTGTGGGACATCGCCCAAAAGCGGGAGATTGGAACCCTGAAGGGGCATAAGCAAAGTGTGGGAGCCGTGGCGTTTTCGCCTGATGGCAGCACCTTGGCAACCGCGAGCTGGGACGAAACTGTGAAATTGTGGGACCGCGCGACTCAACGCGAGATTAAGACGTTCACGGGGCAAGAGTTGAGTTACCATTCCGTCGCCTACTCGAAGGACAGGCGGCGACTGGCGGCTGGAACGGGAAACGGCACGGTCCAGTTATGGGATGTTATCACGCATCAGGAGGTAGCGACCCTCAAAGGCCATACGTGGGGTGTCGCGAGTACAATTTTCTCTGACGACGACACCCTCATCACCGCCAGCAAAAATGAACTCATTGTCTGGCGGGCCGCATCCAACGCGGAGATTATCGCCGCAGAAAAACCTAAATCGCAGCAACCATGAACGTGGAACCGCCATCCCAACACCGCAACCGGATTGCAGAGTTCCGCCGCCAGCACCACACCGGCTTGGTTGCGCTCGTGTTTACTGATCTGGTGGACTCTGTCGCGTTGCGGCGGCAATTGGGTGATCAATCGGGCACCAGCTTGTTGCAAGCACACCGCCAACTCGCCCGCCAAACCCTCGCGCTTCGCCGACGCCGATGAAAGCGAGACGGCGCTGCCTGCCCTGTTTGAGCTTCGCGGTGAAACTCACCTTGCTGGGCAAGTGCAATTCTGCTTCAGTGGGATTATGCCAGATACGATACAGATCGAGCCCGACGGCACGCTGACGCTTCCCCAGGCGGTGCGTGAGAAAACAGGCCTGAAAGAGGGAGATCAATTGGCCGTTGAGATCACCGCGGATGGGATTCTGCTCAAGCCTTTGAGTGGTTCCCCCATCGAGATTTATACCGAAGCGCGCGCGGCGGAGTTCAAAGCGGCAGACGATGAACTTCGAGGCTACCGCTTCAAGTGAAGGTCTTCCTCGACGCGAATATCTTGTTTTCCGCTGCTTTGCCGGGTTCCAAGTTGCGCGAGATGATCCAAACACTGCTTCGACATTCCGCTTGCGTTACGAACCGCCACGCCCGCGAAGAGGCTGAACGGAATTTGCAGATCAAGCATCCCGATCGCGTAACGGAACTGCGAGACCTGCTGACTCGCATCCCGATTCACGAAGGGCTGGCCGAGTTGGCGGCAGTTGAAATTCGCGACAAGGACAAACCCATTTTAGCCGGAGCGATCCATGCAGGCTGTTCCCATTTCGTGACAGGCGATAAACGGGACTTCGGCCACTTGTTTGGCCGGACCGTCCAGGGCGTGCGCATTGTCACGCCAAGGACGTTCGCCGATGAATTGGTCGCGCTTTGTTTGGCCGATCCAATTGCCAAGAAACTCGATCTGATTGCGCATCTCGCGAGATGCCCTCGCGTTGAGGATGCGGAGCATTCATCGGAGTTGTTCGCCAATGGAAAACCGCTGCTGCTGGCCGATAATAATTCCGGCGTGATCCCGGCTGACCTCCAAAAACGTGCGGTGTAACCGGCAAAAGTGCCTTGCGTTGATAGTATAGATCACGCGTCCCGCGCTCGTGGCCCAAAGCAACTGATCTTCGTCGGAACGTTCGTCGAATCCAAGCTTGTACCATCCAACGATACGCTGGACAGTGACCCCGGTTCCCGCAATACGGGGATTTCCGCCTTTGATCTCAGGCGAGCCGGTAATCAAGCTTCCAATATCGACTGGAGCAGTGGTGGTGCTCATTGAGCCGATGCTATCCAGAGAAAACTCGAAGCCAACCGGCAGTTCCGTTTGCGCAGCAATTCTCATTTTGCGGAGCGCCGATTTGAAATCGGCTTAATCCGCTCGAAAACAAAGGCGCGTTTGCCGTTGCCTCGTCGAAAGCCGGCTGCAAGCCGGCGCTCCGCCGCCAAAATGAGAATTGCTGCCGTTTGCGCGCCGCCGAGTCGGGAGTGGGGAACCTGCCTGAAAAGCCGCATGTTCCATTCCGAACTTCAAACCGGTTCTGAACCCACCCCTGCCCCTCCCAGGAGGGGAACCTGCAACCCAAGCACTAAACGAAGCTCCTCTCCTGGGAGGGGCAGAGGTCACTACCGTTGAATTAAGGCGGTCGAACCGGCTTTCCCTCGGAATCGTAATCTTACTCCTACTCGTAATCCCTTCGGTGCAAGTCGTTTCTCGATTACGATTAGGATTACGAGTACGAGTAAGAATCCTGCTCAATGCCTTAATTCAATGGCAGGGGGGCAGGGGTGGGTCTGCTCCTGGACGAGCGGGCAAGATATCAAGTGCGCGTTGGAGCCGTGATCCTGGTGTTGTTGCGCCACCGTTTGGGGAGCGGCTGACTTGGCCATTCTCCTCGCCCGTAAAGGCGTCAACCCAACGGTGCTTACCGCGAAATCGTCTGCAGGGATTTGCTGCGACAGTTGGAGCGTCGCGGGCTCATTCAATTGCCCCCAGCTCTTCACGCTGCCCGGCGACCTGGCTACAAGAACCGTTCTGGATTCGGCTTCAACATTTGGTTGGAGTTTGAGACGGGCCGGCCATAGCCGCGGATTCGCGTCCTGCCGGATAACTGCGGGCTCCGTATCAAGGTCTGACAGGATGCAGTTTAGGTTCGTATGCTTGATCGTTCTACTCCTTCAAGAACCCGCTATGGCTCACTTTTGAAGCTGCTTTTCTGCGCTCTACGACAAAAGCCAGCGACACTTAATCCGGTGTTGCCCGATGATGCGAGCGGGTACGGATAAAACGGACATCCTCAATGGCGCTTGCCACAGGATGGGGATTGCCCGTCACCCCCGAGGTCGAGGTCCGCACAACCGGCTTTCGCCACCGATGCGATTCGGCGTGGCCGTCGGCGAAGGAGAGGACTCCCGAGTTCTTGTTGTGAAGCGACGCTGGAGCGGTGAAGTATGCCTGATTATTCCGAACGGGTATTTCAAACGGAGTGTAGCAGGCGCTGTGGGGATCGGTATCAATAAACACAAACGATTCGGACGGCCTGCCGAACTGGGAATTGTTCTTGTAGAACGTCACGGGAGGGATCGGCGCGAACTGTTGCTCGCCTCCGTTCATGTAGTCATTCATCGAATAGGTCCGCAGCTTCGGAACTTTCCGTCTTCCGATCGTGTAAACCGTCCGTTCCGCCGGACACTTGTAAACGCCCAGCGTTGTCAAATACGAAGCGAACGCAGCCCGCTTGGGATCGATGATTGCATTTGTGTTGATGAATCCCGGAGTAGCGCCGTGTACAGTGCTTTCCACCCAGTTCAGGCCGGCGCCGCGAGGCGGCGCTCCGCGGACATTCGAAACCAGTTTGCCGCTGTTGTCATCCTGATACAGCGTCCAGGTGAGGTTAATTTGTTTGTGGTTGCCGATGCATTGGCTTTGCAACGCCTGGCCCTTCGCCCCGGCCAGAGCGGGAAGGAGCATGCCTGCGAGAATCGCGATGATTGCGATGACAACCAGCAATTCAATCAGCGTGAAACCGGAATCGAGCTTTGGCCGCATACTGGCGAAGATTGAAGGAGGATGAGGGATTAGTCCAGCACATCAGAGGCTTCGATTTTCGCCCCCTGCGCTCGACACCGAGAAGGAGGTCTGCGAATTCGATTCCGTTCCCGGCTCATCAGTCAAAGCCTCCTCACGTCGGCTGCTACGATTCATGCCTATCCGGTTTAATGGCATTCGCATTGATTGGACGTGCTGCGCCTCACAGAGGCGCGTTCCGGAGCGCGGGTCTGTGACCCGCAGCATCTGCAAAATGTCAGCAAACCGGATAGGCATGCTACAGTTTATTCTTTTGCGGCCGCGACGATTGGCAATAGGAATGGTTTCAGCACCTCGTAGTGGTCTGCGGTTTCCGCGCGATTCCAGGATTTGCCAGCTCGCGCGACCACAATGTCGAGCTTGGGGATCACCACGATAAGGCTGTCGTAGAGGCCCCAACTCCAATATGTGTCTGGCGGCAGGCCTTCGATGGTCTTGTCGGCGTTGTTCCACCAAAGCAGACCGTAATGATTTGCAGCCTTGCCATAGTCTTCGGGTTTTCGGACCGGCAGGCCGGGAACGCCCGGAACGGTTGTGCGGACTTTGTCCACGTAATCGCGTGGCAGAATTTGTTGTCCCTTCCATGCCCCGCCGTGCAACCAGAGAAGGCCGAAGCGCGCCATTGCATCGACGTTCGCGCTGATGCCCGAGCCGAACTCGCGGCGCTTGATGCCGTCGATAAGGTCTGGCCGGTAGGAATTTTTGCGCCACACAAGGTCGGTGCGTTGGATGCCGAGAGTGGTGAAAATGCGCTCAAACATCAACTCATCGACATCGCGGCGGTAGGCGAGCGTAATGCATTCCGCCAGCCAATTTGGTCCGCTATCGCTGTAATCCCACTGAGTGCCGGGCCGGAAAAGCATGGGCGTGTAGCCGCCCGGTTTCTCAAAACCAGCGGTCTGCGAGGCGAGATGCAAAATGGTGATGTCGTCCAGCCAGCCGGCCTCCGCGTTCGCTTCCGGTGGCAAGCCAAGCGTTGGGTGATGCTTTCGCGCTTTGTCTTCAAGGCGTATCTTGCCGTCCTTGATCGCGAGCCCGAGTGCGGCTGAGCCGAACGATTTTGTCGTGGACTTCAAATCGTAACGCCTCGCCGGATCGCCCCACGAGAACACGAGCTTGCCGCCGCGCGTGATGCAGCCCGAGCCGCCGCCGGTGAGCGCGTAGTCGCGGGCTTCGTTCAACCTCGAGACGTCGAGTCCGGCTTCGGCTGGCGCGACTCTGATCCAGTCTTTGCCAGGAAAGTCGCCCGAGTGAGTTAAGGGGACTTGCTCCTTACACGCACGTAAGAGATCGCGCCTCCGGTGGTCGTCGCACGCGTCGTTCCCCCTCACCCCAGCCCTCTCCCTTGGGGAGAGGGAGAATCTTTCGCCGGTCTCGGCGCGAGGTGATGCACCTAGTTTGTCCTTTGTGCTCTTCGGTAAATGACCCGCAAACGGGGATAACACAACGCGCGTCCGAATTGGATCGGGCGCCTGGCGGTTATTCCCTCTCCCCAGGGGAGAGGGCCAGGGTGAGGGGGACCGTAATGCAATCGCCGAAGATTCGTGTAAGGAGCAGGAGGGGACTGCGGCGAGTGCTAGCAGCAACGAAATGCCGCATAGAATCTTTTGGAACTTTTGCTTCTGTGTCATGGTTTTACAGGGACCCAGAGATGGGCAATGGCTTTTTCGCCGCGTTCGTTGCTGCGCTCAACGCGGACGAGGTAGTCGCCGGGTTTTGCGAATCGATGCTCGATGATGGCGAATCCGTCTTTGGCGAGCTTGTTCACGGCGCCGTCGGATTTCACCGTCACCGTGGGAGAACCATCGCCGAAGTCCCACAGTTCCTCGCCGTGCGTCGTACGAAAGGTGCGCGCCTTGAACGTTACGGTTTGACCGGCCTTGAGACTCAGCGACGGCGCGTAAGCGGCTTGAATGCTCGGCGGCACCTTGTCCGGATCGGCGCGGTTGATGACCTGCACGACGGCAAAATCGTAAGCGATGTCGCCGTTGGCGTTCCTCACCTTAAGGACTTCGCTGTAAATGCCAGGTGTCTGGTAAGTTCGTTTCGTGGTCGCGCCATCCGCCGATTCGCCATCCGTGAAGGTCCATTCGTAGTGAAGCGCCTTTCCATCTGCGGCCCACGATTTCGCACCGTCGAGGGTCACGGTGTCGCCGGTGAAGATGAGGTGGTGGGGGCGCGCGACGGCCAGCACCGAGGGGTTCCGTTCCCGAAGATAAGCTTCCCATGCAAACGCGTAGGCCTCCTGTGTGCCCCATTTGCCGGATGGCTGCCGGCTCACAATCCCGAAATGCAGATGCGACCAGCCGCCGCTGCCTCCCTCTTTTCCGAGGAGGCCAATCTTCTGGCCCATCTTCACTCGGTCTCCCGGCTTCACGTCGATGGTGTAGAGGTGGCTGTTGCGGTAATACCAACCGCGCTCATCGAGCAAATACACCACGTCGTATCGGGGGCGCGCGGGCGTGTCTTCGTAACCCGGCAGGATCTTGTCCGCCGCGCTGACGACGAGCGCGTCCACGGCGGCGACGACATCAACCATCGCCTCGGCTCCACCGAAATCGAGGTCGTTGTGGTAATAAATCTTCTTATTCGCGGGCATCTCACCGCCGTCCACGAACGTCGGTTCGTTCGCGAATTGCGTTCCGCTTGCGAACCAGAGTTGGCGCACGGGATACACGAAAGTGCCCGGCGCAATCCACGGCGAGGCTTCGGGCCAAAGGCGCAGGCGCGCGGCCTTATCGAGTCCCCACGGATCCTGGTTCGAGTTCGAATAATATCCCTTCGTGATCGAACAATCGATTTGCACGCCCGCGAACGTGACCGGCAGATGATAATTTCCCGCCGCGATCGTCGTCATCCTCCCGTTGACTTCCACTGTTACACGAGCCGAGCGCACGGCGTCGCGAATCGAGTCGCGGGTCTCTTGCACCGAAAGCAGTTTAACTCGAGCTTTGGAGCCGTCTGCCAGTTCAACTTGCGCCGATTCACCGATGTCCAGATCCACCACGCGCACGATCGGTTGGCGTGTCGGTTGAGGCGGCGCGGCTGCGGTAAACAGGGTGGCGAAGAGCAACGTTCCCACACGGAACGAATCAAAGAGAGGTTTATAGTTCATAGCGGTTAATCGTGAGCAAAGAGCGGAGCGTCTGGTTTCATTTGCTCTCACTGATTTGGAGAACACGGTCCAACTCTACTCCGTCAAAAACATTGGTGCCGCCACCGATCCAACGGACTTCAATTCGGTCGATCCGCTTCCGTTGACCCAGACCGAAATGCGGATACATCCCGTAATGGCTTTGGTACCCGCGACCGCTATGCACTTCGCCGACGAGCGCAAGGTCACCCGCCACAACCTTAACTCTCGCGCCGATGCCGTCCCGGTTGCTTCGCGTGCCGCGTGGGCGGATTTCAATCCAGTGGTTTTCCGGGGGACTGTCATTCCGAAGGAGCGTCGGTTCACGCCGCGAGTTGAGGACAACGACGTCAATATCGCCGTCGTTGTCCAGGTCGTCGAAAGCAGCGCCGCGGCTGCTGCGTTTGACCGCCAATCCGTCCCCTGCGCGAGCTGAAACATCGATGAACTTCCCGTCGGCGGTATTCTGAAGGAGAATGTTTCGGGCCTCGTAACTGGTGGTGTCGTCCCAAAGATCGACATTATCTTGGAGGTGACCGCATGCGATAAACAGGTCGCGGGCGCCGTCATTGTTGAAATCAACAAGGCCGGCACCCCAAGTGACTTGGCTAAAAGTGCCGGTGCCGCCACCTGAGATGTGGGTTACGTCCTCAAACAGCCCCCGACCAATGTTGCGGTAGAGGATCGCCCACTGCTTCTGGTAGGAAGTCATATGGAAATCGAGAAGACCGTCATTGTTGTAGTCGCCACAGTCCACACCCATGGTTCCCATCCCGACTCCGTTAGAATCGTAAGCTAGACCGGACAGCAGGCCGACTTCCTCAAAATGGCCCTTGCCGTCGTTTCTCCAGACAAAATTGGCCATGGCATCGTTGCCCACAATGATGTCGGTGTCGCCATCATCGTCGTAGTCGGCGCAGACCACCCCCATTCCGGTCCCCGCGTGCGCCGCAATGCCGGATTCGCGGCTGATGTCGGTGAACGTGCCGTCGCCATTGTTGCGAAAGAGGGTTGAGGGAACAGGCCCGTAAATCATGGGACCCGCGTAGGCAGGGTGGCCATTGACACTGCGCGCCTGGTGTTTCGCGAATGCGAAATCGCAATAATTAGCAACGAACAGATCTAATTGGCCGTCGCCGTCGAAGTCCAAGAAACTTGCGCCCGCACCCACTTTATCGCCATTGGCAACCCCGGCGGCCTGGGTGATATCGGTGAACGTTCCGTCTCCATTGTTCCTGTAAAGGATGTTCGGTCCGAAATTGTTTAAGTAGATATCTGGATGGCCGTCGTTGTTATAGTCTCCGACGCACACTCCCAACTGGTAACTGGCCGCGTTCAGTCCTGCCGCCAGCGTCATATCGGTGAACTTCCAACCGCCGTCGTTCCGGTAAAGGGCATTTCGTGGCGGCGGGGTTCCGGTCGGCGCGCCTGGCAAAGGCGCTCCATTCAGGAATAAAATGTCGATTCGGCCATCACCGTTATAGTCGAACGTCGCCACGCCCGAGGCGACACTTTCCACGATGTAGCGCCGACCAGAACTGCCATCCGTATGAACGAACGTAATTCCAGTCTGTTTCGTTACGTCTTTGAATTGAATGGGTGATGGGGCGTCCGCCGCGCGAAGAATCAAGGTAAACAACATCAAAACGAGCAGGCTGCGAACGAGGGTTAAAATGGAACGCGACGGGTTCATTCTGGAGCTTGTTTCGTGGACTCGTTATGCGGAACGCGGCGTTCGCGCCGCTTCAATGTCAATGGTCGCATAACATTCGAACGTTGAAGCGGCGTAATCGCCGCGATCCGGTTACCCCGAAAATGGGAGGGTGAGGCTCCC
>JAQBVM010000252.1 GCA_027623095.1 Verrucomicrobiota bacterium | reverse complement strand
AGATTTTTTTCACAAAATTCCGGATTGGCGATTTCGAGACTCTAATGCGCTTGTTCTAGGGCTAGTGGTGTCTCACAAACGGGTGGAATTATTTCCCATTGTTCTTTCGCAGCCGTGGTCGCGTGCAATCGGCCCTGAACTTCTCAAAAGTCTGCCGGCAACGGCTGAGCTTTTGTACGATGGAATCGAACGCTTCCGCGCACATGACGGGCTTGGGATCGGTTTTCCACGCCGTAAGAAACTCCTCAACCGCCTGTTTCAAATCGTCAGCGCTGACGAACGCCCTGCGACGAAAGCGTCTGTGCCGTGCAAGCAAACGGAGTTCAGCTACGGTTATAGAGAACGAGAAACACTCCCCTTTAATATCAACAAACTCATCAGCGAGGTCGCGTAAATTAACTTTACCGCGCCCGTTCCATTCATCATCTGCTTCGAATCTGACGCAGTCAGTCCAGTGGCTTTCCTTGACCAAACATCCAAAGAGACGCGCCAACTTGACGAGGAGTCGACTGCCTTGTGTTTCAACAAAAAGTGTGGAGCATGCATCGGGGTCGGATTCCTCGTAGAAGTATATCTTCGTTTTGGGGCGTTCTGTTTTTAGGGCTGCCGCGAGCTTTTCGATTTCAGTGGTTTCGTTCATGCCGTGATGAACCGAGTTCCGCGGGTTATTTCCGCGCTGTCAATGGTCTTTTTAGCTGCCGCCGATGTGGGCCAGGCCCAAGCGTAAAAGCACCGCTGCGAACTCCAATCCGTTCACCAAGACTATCGGCTTCTTGGTGGCTTCGGTTGCTTCGGCGATTGCGGCCTTGGTGAAGAAGGAGGTGGTGACAACTGCGCCGTGCGCGTGCGGTTGCAAGCTGCCGCGCAATTCCGCCACCTCCCGACGGCCTACGGTGTGCAGCCACCGCTTGGCCTGCACTTGGAGCATGCCGTCGTGATATGCCCAGAGCGCTGGACCGGCAAAGGCGTTCACGTCCACGCCGCCATCTCCGGAAAAGCGCGTGACTGCAACTCGCTCGAATCCGGTTGCCGTGAGAGCGTCTTTGACGACGTGCTCGAAACGCTCGGGAGTCACGGCAAGCAACGAGCGCCGGATGCCCTCGGCGATGCCGCTATCGAGCGGAGTGGCAAGCGGCATAAGCGTCGAGGCCGTCACAACGACATCGCGTTCGGCATCGTCGTTGCTGCCGATAGCTCTACGCTCACGATAGATTTGCGCGAAGATTTCACGGTCGTGCAAGGGTGGCACTTCGGCGGGCTCTGTGTGAATAAACAGCTCGAACACGAGCGCCTGCCGCTGCTCAGAACGCGCATCCACCTGCGTTTCAGAAAAGTGCCGAAGGAGTTGAAGCAGGCCCAGAAACCGCCAACGCCGGGAACCGAGTTTCGTGTTTCTACGGTTGCCAATGTTCGTGAAAGCGTAAATCGGGAATGGTGTATCGCGCTGGTCGAGGAGACGGCGATTCGTGCCCGAGAAAGCCTGCTGCCCTTCACGGCCTGCAGCAGTATAGACGAGGACATTTCCTTCAACGCGGTCGTGATAGGGATTCTCGCGTAGGATGCGCGCAGAAGGCTCGGAAGTCATCACGACGAGGCGGCGGATTTCGCGGTCAAGGCCGATGCACGGGCGAATGCCACCGGCATTGCCCACTTTCAAGCCTCGATAGACTTCCTCGTGCGTGTAAGTTTCTCCAACCCGGAAGATCTTCGCCTTTTCCATAAAAGAACTCCGGGAAAGGTTTGTGAGCTAATTGCGGCTCAACTGTTCCGTCCAGTCCTCGCCATCGCGGAGCGTCAAGCGCGGAAATGAAAGCTGAAGCACGATGTAGCCGAAATACTTTGCGAATGATTCGCGCAGTAGTCCTTTGACGTTCTCGAAAACAAACGCGCGCGGCTGAATCTCTCGCACAGCTCTGGCAGCTTCCGGGAACAGATTGCGACGGTCGCCCATCGCTCCGTGTTTGCCACCGATTGAAAACGGCTGGCATGGCGGGCCGCCAGAAACCAAGTCCACGCGCCCATTCCACGTTTGAAAATCCTGATCGTGAACGTCGCCTTCGATCAGTGGCCAGTGTCGCACAAGGTCGTAGCCACGCCGCTGATTAGCTCGGATGGTTTCGCAAGCGTCGTGATTGTATTCGAGGACGGCGTCGTGCTTGAAACCCGCGTTTGACGCAGCGATGGCAAGTCCACCCGCGCCCGCAAATAACTCGACGCAGCGCATCGCACGTTGAGGCGGAAGTTCCGGCGGTTCCTCACGGAGGATGCAAGAACCATTGTCAGACGAGCCGTGGCATAACGGCCTTCTTCGATTCAGCGCATTTTTCCGGTTTGGCAGTTTCTGCCGGTAGAGCGGTGTCGCTTTCTTAAGGAGAGACTTCTTTTTCATTACGCGCGACGAAACTTTGCCAGAAACGGCAATGGTGTCGAGCCGTTCTTCGACGCGCTGCAACAAGTCCAGAAAACCTGGGCGTCAGGTTCGCGGTCGAAGGTAACGACTCAGGTCAAAACCGGCTGAGAGCGGGCGTGATCGGGTTGGGGCGAGATTTTTTCATTTTGCACGGGACTCCTAACATTTTTCTCGGTAATCTGGCGGTGTGCTGGAAAACGAAATTGTGCAAGGGCGTCGAATCAGCGGCGTCGAGATTGCCGAAATTCGAAGTTTAATCGAGGCTCAATTCTGGTCGGACCACAGGATGTAATTGCAGTCCATCTGTTTGCGCAGTTTCAAAGCCTCAATACTGGCCTATGGATCAATTATTCAGCCTCATTTTTGTGCATTATTGGATCATCCGGAAAAGCCTACCCTGTGGGGAATGCCAAGGGCTAACCGTTACATCGTTGCCGGATCGGTCTATCACTTGACTCACCGCTGCCACAACCGGCAGTTTCTCCTGAAATTCGCCACCGATCGAAACGGGTACCGGCGGAGGTTGCGCGAGGCGATCCGGCAAACCGGCTTGTCGTTGCTGACCTATAACCTCACCAGCTCCACGGAGTGTCGCCCCACCCAAAAGAAACGAGAGTCGGATTGTCCTCATGGGCGAAAGTGCAGAGGGTGGGCCTTTCCCCATTCGGATTCGCCCAAGCGGAGGTTCGAGCTGGCTCGTTTCGGAATCGCGCATCTATCAATCGGGCAATTCGAACAATCTGAATCAGCGGTTGATCGCCGTTTGCCACGTTCTCAGGGATGTTCAGGCGAAAAATCCGGAAGCGAGTTCGTCTTGCGCAACCGCCGACAAGCTTTCTATTGTCATCGGCTCTTCCGGTTGAGAAGCGGGTTGGGCGATTCATGAATCAAAACGAAAAACGCATCCTAACGCTGTGCGGCATTGGACATTTTTACGCGCACTTCTACATGCTTTTTTTCCCTTCCGCCGCTCTTTGGATCTTTAAGGATTTAAGGCTTGGATTGCCGGAAACGCTCAATTTGGGATTTTGCATGTATCTGCTTTTTGGAATCGTGGCGTTGCCAATGGGATATCTCGGAGATTCTTGGAGCAATAAGAAAATGCTGATTCTCATGCTGGTGGGAATGGGTGCCGGATCAGCCGTTTGCACGTTGAGTGCCGGGCCTCTCTCGCTTGCGGTGGGACTCGGATTGATCGGTTTTTTCGCGTCGATCTATCATCCGGTGGGAATTGGATTAATCAGCAAATGCTGCAGTAATCGAGGACGCGCGCTGGGGAACAATGGAGTTTGGGGAAATCTGGGAATCGGACTCGCCCCGCTCCTTGCCGGTGCCTCAGCGTACACCGTAGGCTGGCGCGCCGGCTTCGCTATTTTCGGCGTCATCGCGCTCTTGTTTGGAATGGCGATGAGCCGCGCCGAGATTGATGAAACCCCTGTGACGTCATCGGCGCGAAATGACTCTGACGGCAAACCCGAACCGAATCTCCTTCCATATTTCGTTCTAATGCTCGCCTGCATGATGCTTCTCGGCTTCTGTTACCGCGGCACCGTTGTCTCGATCCCAGCATATTTCGAACAAAACATTCGAACCTTCTCCCTGGCGGCTTCCAGCGGCGTTCGATTGAACGCTTCGCAATCCCTTGTAACAACGCTGCTCGTTTCAATGGTCTATCTTTTCGGCATCTTCGGTCAAATCACCGGTGGCCGCCTGGCGGACGCGCTCGATCTCCGGTACGCCTACCTTTTTTTTCATCTGCTGTCGCTTCCTTGCATGGTCTTGATGGGATTGCTGACGGAACTCCCATTGTTGATTGTCTCAATGATCTATGTGTTCTTCGCCCTTGGAATGCAACCGATCGAGAACAGCCTCGTGGCGCGTCTTACCCCCAATCATCTGAGAAGCCTCGCCTACGGACTTAAGTTTGTGTTCGTGCTGGGGATGGGTTCCTTCTCGGTGAAGCTTGTGAAATGGATCATGATTCACCACTCGGCCAATCGAGTCTATTTCGTCCAGGCTGGCATTCTTTCGGCGGCGATTGCGATCATTCTCCTCATCTGTGTTTTATCACGCCGCGTCTCGCTGCGAAACGGGTGAGCACCACAGCGACTCTTTTTCAAATGGGAGCGCGGCCTTCCAGGGGCAGCACCCAAAAACACGGAAGAACCTCAGGCCAGATCGACTGTGTTGGTTTCACAAACATGCTGCGGCCTGGAAGGCCGCGTGCCGGTTTTATATGCGTCCCTGTAGCGTGAGTACGGCAAACCACTGAGTTTCGCGCACCTACCGCGAGCGACAAAGAGCGGAGCGCTCAACGCCCTTTCCAGCCCGGACCCCGAACCACACGCCCCGGCTTCGCTCCCGTGTGCGCGCCGTCTTTCAATACCTGTGTGCCGTTCACGAAAACGTGCACGACGCCCGTCGAGTATTGGTGAGGTTTTTCGAACGTTGCGTTGTCCTGGACCCGCTCGGGATCGAAGACGACCAGGTCCGCGAAGTATCCCACCTTTAACTCGCCCCGTCGATCGAGTTTCAGATTCGACGCGGGAAAAGCCGTCAATCGGCGGATCGCTTCCTCGAGCGGAATAATCTTCTCCTCGCGCACATATTTGCCGAGCAGTCGCGCAAAATTCCCGTAGGCTCTTGGATGTGGATTCGATTTCAAAAACACTCCCTCAGGGGCGAGTGACGCCGCGTCGGAATCAAAACTCACCCACGGAAGGCCGATCTGTTTTCGAACATTGTCTTCCGACATTAGAAAATACACGGTCTCCACACGGCTTCCGTCTTCAATCACCAGATCCATGGCAGTCTCCTCCGGTGACTTGCCCCGCAGGGCCGCAACCTCCGCCAGGGTTTTTCCTGTGAGCGGTTTGAGTGCGGGATTCTTAAAACCAACCAGCAACACTTTTTCGGGAGAACCGGCCGCCAAGTACAGGCTCTCCCATTCATCAGTCGGCGTTTTCATCTCACGAAGAACGCGCTCGCGAATAGCCGGATCTTTGAGCCGGTCCGACCAAGCGTTGTACCCTCCTTCCTGAACCCATGGCGGCATGGATGCGTCCAATCCCGTTGCGCCCGCGATGTAAGTGTACATGTCCGCCGTGATCTTCAAGCCGTTCGACCGTGCCAATTCGATCTTCTGAATCGCCGGCTCAAGTTTGTTCCAGTTCGATTTGCCCGCGGCCTTCAAATGATAAACCTCGGCGGCAACACCGGTTTCCCGCGCGATCATGATCAGTTCGTCCAGGGCCTCGAGAAATCCGTTTCCCTCGCTCCGAAGATGGGAAATATACATTCCTCCGTATTGACTGACCACTCTGGAGAGTTCGAGCAATTCGTCCGTCTTCGCGTAAAAGGCGGGCGCATATATCAATGAGGAGCCCAAGCCGAGCGCTCCCTCCTCCATGGCCCTCCGAACATGCCGCTTCATGCGTCGCAATTCCGAAGGCGTCGGCGCGCGGTTTTCGTAACCCAATTCATGAATCCGAACCGTCGTCGCGCCCACAAACGAAGCCACATTCGGTGAAACACCGCGCCGCGCGAGATAGCGAAGGTATTCGTCCAGTGTTGTCCATTCGACGGAGAACTTGATGTCGCCCTGCTCTTCAACCATCTCGCGCTTCATCTTCGCGCTTAGCGGCCCCATCGAGGCACCCTCCCCGAAAATCTCCAATGTGACACCCTGGCGGATGTCGCTCTGAGAACGGCCATCTTCAATCAAAGACTCCGTTGCCCAGCTCAGCATGTTGATAAAACCCGGCGCCACCGCCAATCCTGTGGCATCGATCTCAATTCTACCCCGAGCGTTTTCAAGTCTTCCGACGGACACGATTCGATCGGCATCGACGCCGACATCCCCAACGAACGGGCGTCCGCCCCCGCCGTCGTAAATCGTGCCGTTTCGAATAAGAAGATCGTGATTCGCGGCAGGGGATTCGTGGTACAAATTGATTCCAGACAGTCCGAACATCGCAAGGAGGGACATCGACAATTTCCGGCGCATGCATCATTTCTTCACATCGTCCCGCAGAAGCAAGCCGATTTCCACCTCCGATATCTGAGAGATGAAACATGACAGATTCAGAATCTTGAAGCGCGATCCGTTACGGTTTTGTTCCTTTCTCGGACGTTTGGGTTCAAGGAACATAGCTTGGCGTCAGAGCGCCAGGCTCGATCCGTCGGCAGTTGTTGAGACTTTGCGGTTCGTGAGGATAATGTGCTTTTAGATCCTTCATTCTTTGCGAGCGATTGTGCAAATGCACATGGTATAGCTTCTGCTTTAAAAGAGTCGTGCATCTAGAAAACACAGACCTTGCAACGATCCTGAACAAGCCTAGAACCCTGAGCGGGATTTCAGATTCCATCCGCCTTTCGACGGAGACCACGCGCGAGGCCATTGCCAATCTACTCCTGAACCTGCCGATATTTGAGAATCTCGAAACAAGAGAAGTGGCGATCCTCAGCCGGCATTTCAAGTTGTACTCTGTTCAAGCTGGCGCAGTCCTCTTCAACGAAGGAGACGCCGGCGATTTTATGGCGATCATTGTTGACGGGACTGTGGAGGTCACCAAGGACCGGCACAACGGTTTAACAAGGGCGAGAGTTGCGACGGCAGGATTCGGAAAGATGATCGGAGAAATGGCGTTGATCGACGGCGAGCCAAGGTCGGCCAGCGCCGCATTCCCTCATTCCGCGAGAATCCTTGTTCTGACACGCGAGAGTTTTGAAGCCATTATCTCCGAATACGAGACGACTGGAATCGCACTTTTATGGAGACTCTGCCGCAACCTCAGCAATCGGCTGCGGCAGACAACCGGGATGCTTCTTGATTCCAGCCGCCCATGATGAACGAGTTACCGACCAAGAACCCACCGGACGCATCCGACGTTCGGACTGCCCCGTGAACTCTCAAAAACGGTCCGGTTATTCCAGCATTCAGCAAATTGCTATTTTTCGGCCTTCCCGCTTGCTTGGTGGAATCGCTTGTGTTTCGTTATCGCACTGCATTGAGAACGTTTGTTTCACATGCGGAAATTACATTGCGCGGCCGCTGGCCTGCGACGGCTTTGCGTCGTCAGCAACTGCGGACCGCAATGGAGCTAAACTCAATTGGTTGTCAATTTATTGAAACATTAACTCTGAAGAGCGTCCCTATTAACGAATGCATTCCAGCCGCTCACAGTCCTCCAAGAATTCAAGCCGCTACTCGGCAAAGAATTTCTCAATTCCGGTCAATTTTAGCTACTACGCTCCCGACGCGGAACGGGTGTCGGTCATTGGCGACTTCAATGAATGGCGACCCGATGAGAATCTGATGGAACTTCAACCCGATGGCGCTTGGACTCTTCAGGTGTTGATGTGTCATGGGCATCACCACTATCAGTTTTTGGTGGATGGAGAGCACAAGCTCGATCCGCGCGCTCAGGGGATCGGCCGGAACGAACGGAATGAACGCGTTTCGCTGATCGCGGTGAGTTAGAATGCAGGTTGGTGGCAGTGGTAAACCAGTATCCGTGGTGTTCGGCGGCGCGGTGCGGACGTACCGCTTCGCCTGCTCAGGTCAAGACCATCTACCGAATAAGGACACACCTGAACGGCCGCTGCTTCATTGGATTGAGGAGAGGAGCACGAAGGCTGATGATTCGAGGAGAGCGATTAAGGATCAATGCTGCAACTGGTCAGATTCGAGTTTCGGCCCCCTGAAGTCCGGTGGGGCGACACTCTGTGGAGCCCTAACCAACCTTGTGGCGAAATATCCGAACGAGTAGGCACAATGGAAACACCGAGACATCCAAGCAATCCGGCGACTCCACAGCTCCGATTCGCAAGACACCCGTCCCACAATGAGAAGTTAGGGCTTCACGGAGTGTCGCCCCACCGAGAGAAACGAGAGTCGGCGAATCCTATCATGCGCAACTGCGGAGTGTGGGCTTGTCCTCATTCGGAAGATGCGCCCGCAGGGATCGGGCGGCAGAAAAAGATGCTGGAAATTCCCTCCCGTGCGGCAATACTCTGTCCGAACGACACCCTTCCACTGTGAATTCAGCTAATCATATTGTATTTCGACGATCGAGTTCGGCGAGGGCGCCAATTGTGTTCGTGCTTTTCGCATCGTTGTTCTGCGAATACGCGTCCTTTACGCTTGGAGCCGATTTGTCGCTTTTGAGTTCCGAATCAACGTTGTCCCAGCCTCGGAATGAGCATTGGGCGTTTCAGACGATTCAAAAACCCGCATTGCCCAGTGTTTCGAATCGATCGTGGCCAACATCTTCGCTGGATCATTTCATTCTAGCGAACCTCGAGGCGAAGGGTATTCCGCCGGCGGAACCAGCCGAACCGGCGCGGTGGCTTAGACGTGTGACTTTTGATTTGGTGGGCCTTCCGCCAACGCCTTCTGATGTTGATGACTTTCTCCGGAACTCAGACGGGAACGCCAGTGAACGAATCATTGATCGACTTCTCTCTTCACCTCAGTACGGGGAACGATGGGGGCGGCATTGGCTGGATTTGGTGCGATTTGCCGAAAGTGACGGGTTCGAACACGACGCGGCCCGTCCGCATGCATGGCGCTATCGGGATTATGTGGTCCGGTCTCTTAACGCCGACAAACCGTATGACACGTTTGTAAAGGAGCAGATTGCCGGGGACATGTTTGACCAAGGAGATCGCGATGCGCTCATTGCGACCGCATTTAATCTCCTGGGACCGGACATGGTCGATTCGGCTGACCAAGTTCAGCGGCGGCACAACTCGTTGAACGACATGACGGACACGACGGGGTTGGTGTTTCTCGGTCTCACAGTCGGATGCGCACGGTGTCACGATCACAAGTTCGAACCGATCTCGCAGAAGGATTATTTCAGCTTGCAGGCATTCTTTTCTCCGGCGGTGTTTCATCGCGATTTCCCAATTCCCACAGAACGGGAGCAAGCGGCCTATGAAACGGCGCTGAAACGGTACGGGATGCGCGAACACGAAATGCGCGCCAAGATTGACGTTTTAGAAAAACCGTATCGTGAACAGCTCTTCGCGGAGAAATTGGCCGTTTTGTCCGAAGAAACGCGGGCGGCTCATTCCACGGCGAAAGATCAAAGAACGGCGGAGCAGATTGCGCTTGTCAAGCAGACCGCCACGGACGTCGCGATTTCCGAGAAGGAGTTGCTCGGCAGGATGCCGAAGGAGGACCAATCCGCGCGAAAGGCGCTTCTCGATTCACTGAATCAGCTCGCGAAGCCCGATCCCGTGCCGATGACGCTTGCGCTGAAGCACGGCGGTGGAATCCTCGAAAAAACTTACGTCTTGAGCCGCGGCGACTACGCGAATCCCGCGGAAGAAGTCGCTTCGGATTTCCCAAGTATTTTGAAATCTGCGCATCCGCGTCAGGACTCGATTTCCGGAAGCGGCGCGGCGGCAGAACAAAACGATCGTGCGGCGCTAGCCGAATGGATTGCAAGCGCCGATAACCCGCTCACTGCGCGCGTGATGGCGAACCGAATTTGGCAACATCATTTCGGGCGCGGCCTTGTTCCCTCCTCCAGCGACTTTGGCACAAACGGACAACCGCCGACGCATCCGAAACTCCTCGACTGGCTGGCATGTCAGTTTATCGCCAATGGTTGGAGCATTAAAAGCATGCACAAGATGATTCTGCTTTCAGCCACCTATCGACAATCGAGCAAGGCGTCGCCGCCGGCGTTGGCAGGTGATCCCGAAAATCGCCTCTACTCCCGATTTCCGCGGCTTCGACTGGAGGGCGAAGTGATTCGGGATAGTCTGCTCGCGATTAGCGGCAGATTGAATCCGGAAATGGAAGGCCCCGGCGTTTATCCGCCAATCTCCAAACACGTTTTCAAGGGTGCTATGGGATGGAAGGCAAGTCCCAATCCAGAAGATCACGCGCGCCGAAGCATCTACATTTTTGCGCGCCGGAACTTGCGATTTCCGTTTCTCGAGGTTTTTGACGCCCCGGACAACAACATCAGTTGCGCGGAGCGCGAACGCAGCACTTCGGCCCCTCAGTCGTTGACTTTGCTAAACAGCGACGAGGCAATGGCAGCAGCCGCAACCCTTGCAGAGAATCTTTCGAAGACAACGAATTCCAACGACGATCAAATCAAACAAGCGTTCCGCCTGATCTTAACCCGCTTGCCGACCGCCCAAGAAATGGAAATGTCCGGCGAATTCATGAAGGGCTCGCCTCTGAGAGAGCTCTGCCGCGCGCTCTTCAATTCGAATGCGTTCGTTTACGTCGATTAGAGCTTGCCTATCCGGTTGGTTGACAATTTCGAATTACGGAGCGCGGCTGTGTCGCAGACCAGCCGCAGCGCATGATTCCATGCTGCGGCTGACGCTTCGCGCACGGCCGCGCTCCGTGCGCTAGCCCTAGAACAAGCGCATTAGAGTCTCGAAATCGCCAATC
>JAQBVM010000251.1 GCA_027623095.1 Verrucomicrobiota bacterium | reverse complement strand
TGACCGCCTATCAAGCCTCAAACGCACATTCGGACCTCAAAACTACCCACTCGACTTCCAGAAGACCCAAAATTCTTCAGGAACGATTGAGTGCCGGCCGGCCGCAGCGCGATTGACTGGGAATGCCGGCAATCGCAAGAGGATCGGGAGAAAAGTAGACCGATTGAGCACGTTTGGATTCGCAACGACACTGGATTCACTCTTTCTCGAGTTTCGAAAGCGCCATGGTGGCTTGATGCCGGACGCCGCGATCGGGATCGTTTAAAGATTGTCGGAGCGCCGGAATGAGGGGAGTTGCCAGCTCACCCATATTTCCAAGTTCCTCTGCAACAGTCGTCCGAACCCACGAATTCGAGGGATAGGTCAGCGCTTGTTGAATCGTTGAAATAGCTTCATCGGAACGTCCGAGAATTGTCAGTGCGGCGCGCGCGCATTGGGCGCGGAAATAAATGTCCAAAGTTCCGGCTCCGACATCTTCACGGCTTGCGCTCAGGAGGGCTTCAACCGAAGGGTGGGCTTCCGCGCCCATACTCTCCAGGTACCTCGCCGCCGTGCTTTTGGCGTTTTTGGACGTGAGAAGTGATTCCAAAACTCGTCGAGTGTTGTTCGCGTTTTCTCCCAATCTCCAAAGACTGATCGCCGCAACGGAACGGGTATGTTCGCTCGGGTTGGTCAAGAGCTTCCGGATTGAAGGAATCGCGGCATCCATCCGATTGGTCATCCGGCTCAGCGCGTTTGCCGCGGCTCCTGCCACGGAATGATCCGAATCCGAAAGCAGGGTCATGAGTTTGGGGATTGAAAGCGGAACATAAACACCCCATCGGCTCAGGGCGCCCGCCGCGACGCTTCGAATATTGGGTTGCGGATCATCCAATGCGCTCAAGACAATCGAGCCCGCACGCCGGGCTGCATCGGGTCCGGCGCGTCCCGAGCGCAAAAAGCAGCGAATGCCGCGCGGGGCCAACGTCGTTCGTAAGCAAAGGCCAGGCATGAACCAGCGGCAGAATCGATTCACGCGGTGGGCCCAGCTCATTCAGACAAAAGATGATCGTCTGTCGGTCGGGAGTATCGGGCCGAAGCAATTCGGTGTGCAATGCTTCCAATGCGGGTCCGGCTTCGAATCCAAATGCCAGAAGCGAATACGCCGCTTGGCTTCGGACTTCTTGGCTTGAGACCGTCCACTTCCATCCCACCGGGAGTTTCTTCAGTATTGCTTGCACTCCCGGTCGGCGAATGGACGCGTATCGATCATAGAACGTCGGTTCCGGATTGAGCGCCCGCGCGAGGTAAGAAACGGCATTGGTCCCAATAGCGCTGAGTCCGAGGTTTCGCTCCAGCAACGACGATCTGGTTTCCAGCATCCAGCCATACACGGTCTTTCCTTGAAAAGTTGGAACCCGTTCCCGGAAGAAAACAATCGCGAGGCACACGAAACCGACGGCCAGTAAAACACCAAGCAAGATGCGGCGATTGACGTTCATTCGTGGCGCATTTCCCAAGGCCGGAATTGAAATTCGATTCGATCCGGCGGCTCGTCGGAGGCAAGCAGCCATGCCGCCAAATTGCAGAAAGCGTAGCTCTTCTGGACGTCAGGGAAGAGCGACCGCTCGGCTCTAACAAATAACAACCGCCGGTCATAGTCCAATCGGAATCCTGCCCCAGGGAACGGTTCGAAGATATGGCTCAACAACCGTTCGGGATCCCATCGTATGACATGGACTTCTAGGTCTTCAATCTGTTGAACGACGTGATTCGTTCCCTTTTGGGCTTTTCCAAACAAGGCTTCCATTGGATCGAGATTGGGTACTGAAGAACTGAGGCCCAGCAGCACCCAATTTCCCCATATCGAAACGTTGTGGGATCGAATTTGCCCAGACTCAAACTGAGTTCTGTGCGGCTCAAAAAGTCTCGTTTGCAGCAGGTCGTGTATTCGTTGAACATTTTTGCGCTTCTCTTGCGGTGCAGCCGCTTGTTCTTCCGTCAACTGTTTCTTGCTCTTCTGTCCGGCGCAGACCTCGCATAGTTCACGCTGAACTCGATGAGCCGGATAACATTCGGTTATATGAACCGTAGCGTGGCGTTGCTGGCAGACCTCGCAGAGCATAGCTTCCTAAGCACTCGTATCCTGAACGGATATGAAAATAGCAATTAAAACCACAAATGGAACACCCATATTTCAACGGCACGCGTGGCGCCGGACGATTCCCTATTTGGTGGTGAACGCACTGATCTTCCAGGAAGGACAAGTTTCTGTCGTATGTGCGACATGAAGTTGTCCAGCTCGTTGGTAGTTCCGATCCGTGCGCGGTCTTCGGATAGCTCCGCTACTCTGGAACCGGGTGGGTTTTCGGACCATTTGGCTCAGACGATTTCCGGCACCGAATAATCGTTCTGGTTTGGGCGTCGCAGCAGACGGTTCGCTTCTTCGTTGTTTGTGAACCGCTCGGCCACGGAATCGAAGATCAGCTTTTCGTTTCCCATGCGGTGCGCGATATTGCCGATGTGCATCACGGTGTGGCTTCGCTGGCAAAGCTCAACATCTGAATTCGGCCGCTTCCGGTTGCGAAGGCATTCCACAAAATTTCGTTTATGTTCCGGGTCCGGATGCCTTCCAAATCGTTCCGAAGACACTTTGCCCGCGCTGTTAAACGCCTGCCATCCGCCGCCGTGCCGCCCGAGGATGAGAATCTCTTTTGAACCGTAAAACTCGATTCGCGTGGCGCATTGCAGCCAGTTCGGGAACAGATCCCCGGCACGAACTGCATCGGGAATCTTGCTCATCGCATTCGCGTACTGTGTGAGCTCAAGTGTCAGGATGAATTCTGGATATTCGTATTGAAGGATCTCCACATCGGGTGTCTCTCGGTCGTCCTTGAACGCGAACTTGCCGCCGCCGGCGGCAACCGTTCGCGGTAGCTCCGGATCTCCCATGAGCATCAAAGCCAGATCCAGCTGATGAATACCGTCGTCGGCGAGATCGCCGCCTGAGAAATCCCAAAACTGATGCCATCCGCCTCCAAATATCCTTTGGTGATAGGGCCGGCTGGGAGCTGGTCCCAGCCACTCGTGCCAATCGAATCCATCGGGCTTCCTGCCTGGATCACCCAAACGAAACGGACCTCCGCCTTTGCAATTATAGACTTTGACGAGATGAATATTCCCGAGCGCCCCGGATTCGATGTAAGCCTTGGCTTCCAGATTGTACGCGCCGCTGCGATTCTGAGTTCCGATCTGAACGATGCGGTCATACTTTCGAGCCGCCTCGATCAGTCTCCTGCCCTCCCAGATATTGTGGCAGAACGGCTTCTCGACATAGACATCCTTTCCCGCCTGGCACGCCCGGAGAGCGGCCGGGGTATGCCAATGATCCGGTGTGGCGATGACGACCGCGTGAATGTCGCGATCTTCCAATACTTGATCGATTCCGGTGAACCGTTTCGGCGCCGGTCCTGATTGTTGGGATGTGACGCCGCGCGCGGCACTCCCGAGCCGGTCCGGATGAATGTCACAGAGGCCTGCGATTCGAACGTCGTCACGCTGGAGAAAGCCGGCCACCAAACCCATTCCCCGTCCGCCACATCCGATCAGCGCGATGTTAACGCGCTCGTTCGATCCAAGGACGCCTTGTGCTTTGGATCTTGAGGCAATGGAAGCGATTCCAGAAATGCCGCCTGCGTACGAGATGAATTGTCTGCGCGTAAAGTTCTTCATAATGTGTTTTCAGAGCAAAAGACGAGTCCATTGATGGATGATTCAAATGAGTGGGTCCTGGGACCTTTGAGGGACGATAGTCCTCCGCAGAGATTCAAACAATCGAATTTGAAGGCGAGAACCGATGACTAGCATTCCTCGCTTGGCAGGGGATCAATTGAATCGATGCGTCCTTAGAATTTATCGATTAACACCCACGCCCTAATCAAGGCTAAGAAAGGCGCAATGCAGAATCGAGTTCACTCGAAGGTTTGGAGCAAGAACCGCCTCGTCGGTTGGGCCAGCATGGCCGTTGGCGCCGCAACTGGCTTGATCCTGGGTCTCTGGTCGTTTGCGGGTCCTGTACCGGTCCCGGCGGTCTTGGGCGAATACGGCGACCTCTCGCGCCGGCTGGCCCGCCTGGGTCACATCGCTTTCTTCGGTTTGGGCATCATCAACGTCTTGCTGGCGCGTGAATACCCTAATCTTCGGCTGAGTGATCGGGCTCAAGCTGTTGCCTCCTGGGCGATGAATATCGGAAATGTCTTTCTTCCCCTAACACTCTTGGCGTCCGCCTTTTTTCACCCACTCAAATATACGATGCCAATACCGGCTCTCGCAGTATTTGTCGCGTTAGTGATTGCGGCGTGCGGCAGCCTGCAAAGCATGAGGCGTCAGAATGAAAACAATTCGTGAGCTCACATCTCTCTCCGAGCTCCCCGCCGAATTGACTGATCGATTTGGCGATCAGGCTGCTTTGGCGAGTTCTCGCGCTTGCGGCGGCGGCGGATTTTCATATAGGCAACTTTCGGAGAACGCGCGACGCGGCGCGGCTGCTTTGCACCAGGCCGGGTTGGAGACGGGCGATCGAATCCTTTTGCTGGCTGATTCGACCCCGGCATGGGCCGTCGCGTTGTTTTCCATTTTTCAAGCCGGCATGATCGCTGTACCCGTGCCTCCGCCGAGTCCGCCGGCCTTGATCGGCGGCATCGCGCGACGCGCCAAAATCCGCGGCTGTATCTTAAGTGAGAGCCAGGCCGGTGCGATCCGAGATGTCGAGGGCATCGAATGCCGCTTGAGCGCAGACCGCATGTTTGTCTCAGAGGATTCTGTCGAAAGGACCGCGGCCTGGAAGCCGTCGGAGTTAGCCGTCCTGGCCTTCACTTCTGGCAGCACCGCGCAGCCTCGAGCCGTCGAATTGACTCACGCCAATTTGCTGGCGGATTTAGCGGGGCTGTTAGACGCGCGCCAGGCTCGCCGCGGCGACGCATTTTTGTCGATGCTGCCGCCGGCGCACTTGTTTGAGCTCATGGTGGGTCTTCTCGGGCCTCTGTCCTGTGGCGCCAAAATCGTCTATCCGGGTTCGCCACTGCCAAACCGATTAATCGATAGCCTGCGGGACGACGGAATCACTTACGCGTGCTGCGTTCCGGCGTTGTTGACTTGTCTCTACGAAGAGATTCTGGATGAACTGGTTGACCGTGGAACAGTCGCCGCTGAGCGGCGCGGACAAACAATCAGGCAGACTGCCCGGCGATTCGAATCCGAGTTAAAGCCTGATGAAGTCCGCCGAATTCACGCCGGAGTCCGACAGCGCATTGGTGAAGGATTTCATACGCTGGCCGTTGGCGGCGCCGCAATGGATCCAGACTGGCTTCCCATCTTGCGTGGAGTAGGGATCAGGACGGAGGTTGGCTATGGATTGACCGAGGCTAGTCCCATCGTGAGCTTAGGTTTGGCAGGCGAGTGTCCCGTTGGGTCAGTCGGACGTCCTCTCCCCGGAGTCGAAGTGCGAATTGATTCCAACGAAGAGATCCTTGTGCGGGGCGCCAATGTGATGCGCGGCTATCACCGGGATGAAATGGCAACGCTGGCGGTTCTAGCGGACGGCTGGCTGCGGACCGGTGATCGTGGCCGCATTGATGACCGGGGATTTTTGTTCATCACGGGCCGGCTGAAAGAAGCGATGGTGACCGCTGCCGGGGAGACTGTTTATCCCGATGAAATCGAGCCGTACTACTCTAGCTCCGCGTTTGCCGAGTGGTGTGTCGCTCCGAGGAGGGGCGTGGATGGAAACGACGTTCCGACACTCTTTGTCGTCCCTGCTGCGGCGGAGCAGTCGCAAGAACGGCTGACTGAGGTCTTCCGGAGTCTCCGGAGTTTGGCGCCGGCAAGATTGCGATTGAACGAAATGATTCGCGTTCCCGCTCCCCTGCCGCGAACGCCAACCGGCAAAGTCCAGCGCCGCCGCGTGGCCGAACAATGGGATCACAAATTATAACTTTGACTATGAATCGTCCTAGCCAAGAAGCAGAACTTCGCGCACTTCTTTCAAACATCTGCCGCGAAGATTTGTCGGAAGTCGCGCTTGAAACGGACCTGATCCGCGAGTTTGGGCTCGACAGCCTGGGCGGGCTGCGAATGCTCGCGGCGGTGGAAAAACGGTTTAACGTCCGTATTCCCGATCAAACGTTGAGCGACCTCCGAACCCTCAAGCAACTATTAGACATTATGACCCAGAAAGGAATGGAGCGATGAGAATTGGATTGATCGCCATGAGTGGCGTGCGCGTTCGCACGCCTGAGCTAGCGGCATTGGGTGTGACTTTGCCTCAATTCGTCAATCGCGGGAAGGTTATCGCCTCCCTGCCGAGTCTCGGGTTGCTTACGGTCGCGGCTCTGACGCCGAGCGAGATCGAGGTGGTGTATCGCGAGGTTCAGGAGGTTAACGGGGAGGAGGAGCTGGAGCGGTTTGACCTCGTAGGCATTTCCTCGTTTACGGCCCAAATCGATGAGGCTTACGGGCTGGCTGATCGCTATCGCGCCGCTGGGACGCCGGTCGTGTTGGGAGGGTTGCATGTCAGCCTAATGCCGGGTGAAGCGGCCGAACATGCGGATTCGATCGTAGTGGACGGCGCGGAAGGCGCGTGGCCGCGTCTTATCGAGGATTTCCGCCGCGGAGAGCTAAAGCCCCGTTACGAAGGCTTGAGGATCAACGTTTTTAAACCACCCAACTATGTCCGGCCACGGTTCGACCTGCTGCGGGGCCGGCCGTACAATCGCTTAACAGTGCAAACCTCGCGAGGGTGCCCGTTAAATTGCGAGTTCTGCGCGGCCAGCCTCCGAATTACCTCTGCGTTTCAGCAAAAGCCCGTCGAGCTTGTGGTATCGGAGGTTCAAGCGGCGCTGCAGGTGACGGAGCATCCGTTCTTCGAACTGGCGGACGATAATACTTTTCTGAACAAGAAGTGGGGCAAGGAATTCCTGCGTGCGATCGCTCCGCTCGATCTGAGCTGGTTTACCGAGACCGACATCTCCGTGGCCGACGATGACGAACTGTTGGACCTGATCGCCGAGAGCGGTTGCCGGCAGATTTTGATCGGGTTAGAAAGCCCGTCGCGTGAAGGTCTCGATGGCATCGATCCGCACAACTGGAAGTTTCAGCGCAGCGATCGATACTTGGCGGCGATTGACAAGATTCAATCGCGCGGCGTGACCGTGAATGGCTGCTTCATTTTGGGCTTGGACAATCACACGCCGGAAATTTTCCAACAGGTCAAAGACTTCGTCGATCGATCCGGCCTCTTGGAAGTCCAGGTCACTGTGCTGACTCCGTTTCCCGGAACGCCGCTTTACGAACGGCTCCGCCGGGAAGGCCGTTTGCTCGGAGACACGTTTTGGGATCGATGCACTCTGTTCGACGTTAATTTCAAACCCAAGCGAATGAGTGTTGCAGAGCTGGAGCGGGGAATGCGCTGGCTATTCGCCGAAATCTACAACGAAACGGAGTTCATCAAGAGGAAACGGCATTACATGGAAATCGTTAAGGAGCAGCTTTAACCAGCAGTGAGAGTCGGCGCCGACTCTCCGGGTGATCTGCGAACATCCACGGAACGTTCTCCATTGATTCCTTTCGAATACCAGGGTATGGAATCAATTTCCGTTAGGCACATCTATGCACATTGAAGATCCTGTGGCGTCGCTCAGTACGGACGAGAGCGCAGCGGTTCGTGATATTCGCAAGACCGGAATTGATCCAAATTTTTGGTATCCGCTGGCGCGATCCACGCAAGTGAAAATTGGGAAAGCGCATCCGGTTTTGTTCGCCGGCGAGCCGATTATTCTAGTTCGCACCAAACAAGGCGCGCTTTTTGCCTTAGAGAATCGTTGCGCCCATCGCCAGGTTCCGCTGGATGCAGGCGTGGTCGAGGGCGACGGAATTAAGTGCGCCTATCACGGTTGGAAATACAATCACACCGGCAAATGCGTAAGCGTGCCTTATCTGGATAAATGCAGTTTGCGTCCCAAGAACGTCCGGGGTTATCCCTGCCGCGAATCGTACGGACTCATCTTCGTCTATCCGGGCGACATCGAGAAGTCGCCGGAGGCGGCTTTTCCCGACATTCCCTCGGCATCCGATTCCAAATATAAAACGCGCTATCTGGACCGGCGCGTCAGCTGTCACTTTACGTTCATGCACGAAAACTTGATGGACATGAATCATCAATTCTTGCACCGGCGCTGGATGGGAGGAATCAAGACTACCTTGCTTGATACCCGGCAAGGCAACAACTGGATCGAGGCGGATTACACCTTCTCACGGTCATCCGGCAGACAACCGCTTGGGGAGAAGCTGATGATCGGCAAGCGTCTTCCAGCCTCGAAGGAGGCGCGTGACTTGATGACCATCCGGACCGGGTATCCTTACCAAACGCTGAAGTTCCAGACCGCCGGGAGCCAGCATCCCGCGCTGGATCTTTGGAATGCCTATGTTCCCTTGGACAAAACCCAGCGGACCAATCATACCTATGGCCTGATGATGATCCGGCGGCCGTCGATCCCGGGCTTGCTCGATCTCTTCTGGCCTTTCATTGTCTGGTTCACCAATGGCATCTTTAGTGAGGACCGGAGGATCTGCGAGTTGGAGCAGGCCGCCTTCGACCGCCAGGGTGTGGACTTAAATCACGAGATCTTTCCGGTTATCCGAGGTTTAAGAAAAGTGCTTACCGATAACGGCGTGCCGTTGACGGACGTCATTTGACACGCGCGGCACCGTTGCCATTGAATTCACCGAGGTAACCTATTTGAGAGTGGCAAGAAACGCGACTAGATCCCGGATCTCTCGTTTCGACAGAATGCTTGCGATTTCAGCCGGCATCGCGGAGAGACCGTGTTTTCTAACCTGAATCTCGTCTTTCGCGAGAACAAGGAGTCCGTCGTCGGGCGAATTCAACACAAGCTCGGTGTTGGTTTCATTTTTCTTAATACCCGCGAATTGACTTCCGTCGTTCATTGTAACTATTTCGGTGGCGTAATTCTCGGTGATTTCCTTGTTCGGAAATAGAATTGACTCAAGAATGTATTCGCGGCTTCGAAGAGTTCCGACTCCGTGAAGATTTGGACCAACATCGCCTCCCTCCGTATCGGCTTTGTGGCAGCGGACGCATGCCGCATCCTGACGTTCGACAAAAATCTTCCTTCCGGCTTCCGGATCGCCACCGTAGAGAAGTTCCGGCAACGAGGCTGCCGATTCGGATGTCGTCCGGTTGTGAAGCACTTTGTCGAGCGCCGTTTTGACTTCGGCTGAGTTTCGATTTGCAGACGCCTCCAAAACGTCGAGGTGCAACGGGTTCGGCAGTTTGCCATTCAACAGCAGATCCAGCCACGAGAGCAGAATGCGATCGACAATTGGGCTCTTCAGCTCGGCCAACGATTTAAGAGCGGTTTGCTTTTCTCCTACCGTGCCGGTATCGAGCGTCATGGCAAGCGGAGTGATCGCATCATTTGGATTCAGTTTCGCAAACCACTGTGTGGCCTCTCGCCGGACGGATTCTTCCTTGTCTGCCATCGCCAGCGTGAGAGCATCTCGAACGTTTGAGTCTTCGAAAGCAATCAGCGCGCGCAAGGATTCGATTTTGACTTGCGCCGAGAGCGAGCTGTTACCGATCAAATCGAATAAGACGGAGCTTGCTTGCCTCAAGCCAAGCTTCGCCGCGCATTGGGCGGCCACAATTCGCACGGGGTCCGGACTGTTTTTCAGGATTTCAGGCAGATGTGATCTGAGGGCGAGTCCCGCGCCGCGCGCGTTTCGCTCCGGCAGCGGCCGCCACAAGCCTAGCAGCCGGTCTCGCGGGGCCGGTTTCGCCCAGTCTCGCAGTAACTCGAGCGCTTCGGCGCGCAGGGATTCGCTGTTAGAAGCATTTGCCGCGAATTCCGCCAATGATACACAATTCTCGAGATTTCCCAGCCGATAGTGCGCGTTGATCACCCGGCGCAAGAAAGCAGTTCTTAAATCGACGTTCGACTTGGAAAAATTCTGAAATGCGGGAAGCTTCGGAAGCTGACCGCTCAAAGTGGCAAGTTGGGAGAAAGCGCTTTCGAGGGGCAAATCATAGATTGCCCGAACAGACTCGACAAGAATCTGGGGTTCGGAATCGTATAAGAACATCGCGATCTCGGGACGGTTCAGCCGACGCATTGCGAGCAGACAGGCGAGGCGAACCGACGGATTGGATTCTTTGGCGGCGGAGATCAAAGCGTTCATGTCGTTTATTCCGGCGAGCGCCATGATTCCCGCGTGCCTCAGATAAGGATCGCGATCGGCGTTTTCGCGGAGCATCTGGAAAATTGGCTCCAAAGCTGAAGCTTGCTGCAGCTTTCCGAGTCCTGACGCCGCGAAGAAACGGACCCTCGCGCTCGCATCGTGGAGCAATGCAATCAGTTGATCCTGCGTCTCAATCATACGGTGCTCACCCGCGATTTTCGCGGCTTGCGCGCGTACTTCCGAGTCTTCATCCATGAGGGGCGGAACGATCTGCTGAAGAGCCACGGGATACGATCTTCCGATTTGACCGAGACCCCAAATGGCGTGAAGCCTTGCCAACTGCTTTTCGTTCTTAGCCGCAACTCGTGATAGTGTGTCTATGGAGTCCGTCCCGCGCCCTGCAAACTCGAACTGCGCTTCCATTCGAACTCTCCGATCCGGATGCTCTAAAAGTCTCGTTAACTGCCGCCGTGATCGCCCCGTCATTCCTTGCACAAGGATTTCTTTCGTCTCGGCCACCGTCGAATCAGAAACCGATTTCGGATCAAAGACCCGGTAGATGCGGCCTTTGTCCGTTTTGTCCCATCCCTCAATCCAATCCGCCACGTAC
>JAQBVM010000250.1 GCA_027623095.1 Verrucomicrobiota bacterium | reverse complement strand
CCGCAGCGATCCCGATCAAATGAATGCATCCGCTTGTTTCCGATGCGAGGAATGTTTTCCGAGCGCTGCGGGCCGGGACAGCCCGCGGTCCAACGATCGTTCCGACAAGTCGCAGATGCCCAGTGTCGCCCCACCGAGGGAAGCGAGAGTCGGCGAGTCCTACCACGCGGAACTGCGGACAATGGGCCTGCTCCCATTCAGGATTGAATCCTGAAAATCCCGCCGAACCCATTCTTCCGTGGATTCCAGGGTTCGGCGGGAACCTTACCCTCCCGTTATCGCTGCAGCGCGAGGCAGTGCCACGGAACGTATTCTTCCGTTCCCTCGGGACCACATGAATCTGCTTTACTCCGGAATTCTTCGCGGACATTGTTGCTTTCCTCATGAAAGCCAAAACTCCCTCCGGATCGTCAGTTGCCTTCACCCTGATTGAACTTCTGGTCGTTATCGCGATTATCGCCATTCTCGCGGGGATGCTTTTGCCCGCACTGGGAAAAGCCAAGGATCGAGCTATCCGAACGGTCGATCTCAACAATAACAAACAACTCATGTTAGCCATGACCATGTACAGCATGGATCAAGAAGAGCGCATGGCTTCCGACGGCTGGGGAAGCGCCCCGTGCTGGGCGTATGACACGCCAATCGTCCGTGGCGGGACGCGTGCGACTCCGACAATTCTCTCCAATCAATTGGAGAGTTTGCGACGCGGTCAACTTTGGACGTATATGGGATCTGAAAAGGCCTACGTCTGCCCTCTCGATGCGAAGGAACAGAATGGGCGCAAACAGACACTTTTTAACCAGCGCGCGATTTATATCACCAGCTATGTTTGGAATGGGTCCGTGGGAAGCTGGGGAAGCATGGGCGGCAAAACACACAAGATCACGGAGTTTGATGCGACAGACATCCTGCAATGGGAAGCCGATGAGATGAAACCGTTCTTTTTCAATGACTGCGCCAGTTGGCCCGACGAGGGCCTATCCCAAAGGCACGGAGGTGGGATCGCGCAGAACGAACGGATCGACGTGGGCGGTGGCGCCTCGGTGGGTCTCTTCGGTGGCAGTGCCGAATATATTACTTACAAGCGATACTATGAACTGGCGGGTGGCGTGGACGCCAGAGGCCGAACGCTGCGCGCTGATCAGTTGCCCAACGCGCTCTGGAATGACCCAGCCAATCCAAAGCGCGGTGGCGCTCAGTGAAGGCGGCTTGGCGCTCGGGTTCGTAAGGCGTGTAAAACTCCCGCGATCCGGGACCTCGATCCAATGATGGTGGGGCGACACTCTGTGAAGCCCTGATCTAGCCTTGAATCGGTCAAACTGAAGGAGAAGGCGCAATGGAAACATTGGGGAATCCGGAAACTCTCTGTTCCCACAACCCCATTTCAGGCGAGCCTGACAATCCAAGGAGAAGTTAGGGCTCCACAGAGTGTCGCCCCACCAATATTTTGGAATGATTCATGAAGAGAATGAGAGGAACGACCTCCCCCCCCTTCAGACACGTTTAGCGGGAGATGCTCGGTCACCGTTGTGTACACCCAATGCCCGCGCGGCATGCCAAAATCAGGATTGTGAAGGAGCAATCGAGCCGATACGTTCCGTGCGGTTTCTGCGAATCCGAGAACCAATTTGAACTATTAAACAATCCGAACATATGATCCGAAATTGGGAAGGGATCCTGCCCGCGCTCTGGACGCCGACGGATGCTGAAGGCAACTTGCTCGAAGCCGGACTTCGGGCAAACCTCAAGTTCATGGTGGAACGTGGAATCCACGGGATTCTTGCGTTGGGCAGCACCGGCGAGTTTTTGCATTTGGATCAGTCACTAAAACAAAGAGTGCTGGAAATCACTGTCGAATTGGCAGGTTCGATACCGGTGATCGCGAATATCAGCGACATTCGTCCGAAGATTGTGAGGCAACAGGCCGAACTCGCCCGCAACGTCGGAGCAGCGGCAGTTTCGGTACTTCCTCCATACTTCTTCCCGGTAAATCAGTCAGACCTCATCGAATTCTTTGTTCGAGCGGGCGACTCCGCACGATTGCCTCTTTTCCTCTACAACTTCCCCGAGCGAACCGGGAATCGGATCGACTTGGAGACCGTTTCAGCCGTCGCCGATCGCATACCATTGGCGGGGATCAAGCAGAGCGGGGCTGAGTTTGAATATCACAAAGATCTGGTCGCTCTCGGAAGGAAGAAGAACTTTGCTGTGGTAACCGGATCTGACACGCGGCTTGCGGAGGCGATGGGCCTCGGGGTCATCGGCTGCGTGAGCGGGCTGTCGAACGCAGTACCTGAGCTAACCGTCGCAATCTACAACGCTGTAAAGAATGGAGACTCTGCACTCGCGGTGGAAGCCACAGCACGAATGCGGATTGTGGGCCAGCTTGTGGATAAGATTGAATTTCCATTCAACATTGCTGCGATCATTGAAGGTCGAAGGCTCGATGCAGGGTGCCCCAAGTCGATCGTCTCAGAAAAAACAAGAAAACTGCATCACAGCCTCGTCCGCGAGTTCGAATCACTTTTTAAGGATTGGAATCTGATCTAATCTTCCTCAATCCGAAGTCCCACTTTGTCCGCCCACTCGAAGTAAGCGCGTTTCATGGACTCGACGCGCTCGGGCATCTTCCCAGCCAAATCAACCGTTTCGCAGCGATCTTTCGAAAGATCATAAAGCTCCCATTTTTTAACAAGCGTGTCCCAATCCAGTTTCCAGTCACCCTGTCGAAGCGCCCGGTTTCCAGACCAAAACCAGGCCAGTTGATCGTGCCCTGAACGCTTTTTTCCCTCCAAGAGCGGCACCATGCTCAAGCCCTCGCACGGAAGGATCCGTTCCCCATTATATTCCTCCGGATAATCCGTTCCTGCCAATTCTAGAAATGTCGGCATGAAATCGATGATATGAGCCGGGGCACGATTCAGGCTCCCGGCTTTTATGCGCCCAGGCCAGCGCGCAATCAACGGCGTCGTAATACCTCCCTCGTGCAACCACGATTTGTATCGCCTGAACGGAGCGTTTTGCGCCCAACCCCACGCGGAGCCCACAGCGGCATAATCGTTCCCCGGTCCGGGTGTTCGGACCGCAGGATCACGCCCGCCAGGTTCCTCGGAGCATCCACCGTTGTCCGAAAGGAAAAGTATCAATGTGTTCTCCAATTGCCGTGTCTCCTCTAGTGTCGCAATCAATCGCCCGATGTTCTGGTCCATCGCATCGATCATCGCCGCATACACAGCCATTCGGAGATCCTCGAAAACGTGATCCGCGCGCTCCCATTCATAGGATCGCGAATCGGTTTCAGTGAGAGTCCACGCATCGGTCGCCAATCCCATTTTCTTTTGACGCTCCCACCGATTTCGGCGCATCTGTTCCCAACCCATTCGAAACTTGCCCACATACTTGGAAACATCTTCCGGCTTCGCGTGCAGGGGATAATGCGGAGCCGTGTACGTGACATGAACGAAGAACGGATCGTTATCCTTCGCGAAACGCTGAATTGATTCGATCGCATGATCGGTAAACGCGTCGGTCGTGTAATAGCCCTCCGGAAATTCTGTAACCGGTTTGTCGTCGGCTCCAAATGCCCGCACGTTCCCTCCTTTGTAGGCAGGGTCACGCTGTGCCGGATTGAAAAAATTGCAGCAGCCATCCAGTAATCCATAATACGTATCGAATCCCCGGAAAAACGGGTGTGTCGTCTTGTCAAACCGCTCGACCCAGCTTCCCGGATCGCTGTTCTTTGCGTTGCGCTGGGTCATCAAATGCCATTTCCCCGACAACGATGTGTGATATCCTGCCTGCTTAAGCGCCTCTCCGAGCGTCACCATGTTGGATCGTAAATGCCCCGGTTTTCCAAACCGCGGATAGAGCCCCGTGAGAATCGACGCGCGTGTCGTCGTGCATTTGGCATTGTTATAGAATTGCGTGAACCGCATTCCCTCCGCCGCGAGCCGATCCAGGTTTGGAGTCTGAACTTCGCCACCGTAGCACCCAATATCGGAAAATCCCATGTCATCACACATGATCAACAGAATGTTCGGACGGCCTGCGGGCGCGCCAAAAACAACTTGCACTGGACAAAACGAAACGACAGTGAAAAGCAGCGCCAATACAATCACCCAGCGCGCGCGCGAACGGTCGCCGGTTGCAGAAAGTGACTTGGCGGCAACTATCGGATCCATGGGAAAATCTTTAGAGTTCACGGGCCGCATTGTGTCCCTCAAGCCCGGACGATTCAAGAATCCAATTTGATTGCCCTCGAATCACGAAATTTCCGCATTCTATCCCTTTGAGATATCTGCTTGAATTCAGCGCATGCAAAAAGTCCTGGATTACCTGAAGAAAAATGAAGCCCGTTTTGTAGCCGATCTGTGCGAGTATGTCCGGTTTCCGAGTGTTTCGGCACAGCCACAGCACAGCAAAGATCTTCGCAACTGCGCGGATTGGCTCGTGAAACGATGCCGAAAAGTTGGACTCACGACGGAACTCTGCCCCACCGATGGGAACCCGGTGATCATCGCCAATACTCCAAGAGACCAAACCAGCGCATCTCGGAGCTACCTGGCTGCAAAACCGCGCTATTTGATCTACGGACACTACGATGTTCAACCGGCAGAACCCTTTCAGCTCTGGAAAACGCCTCCTTTCGAACCCCGCCGGCAGGGACGATCACTGTTCGCCCGAGGCGCAAGTGATAACAAGGGACAGCACCTGGCGCACCTCAACGCTGTCGAAGCGTATCTCAAAACGGGCACCGATCTTCCGTGCGATCTCGCATTCCTAATCGAAGGCGAGGAAGAAGTCGGAAGCGCCAACCTGACAACTTTCCTGAGTCGAAACAGGGAAAGACTGAAGTGCGATGGTATCGTCATCTCGGACACCGGTATAATTGGTCCGAAACACCCAACGCTGACTCACGCACTCCGGGGAATCTGCGCCATCGAAGTCAAACTCTATGGTCCATCCCGAGATCTGCACTCCGGAATCTTCGGCGGCACCGTCGAGAATCCAGCCATGGCGTTGTGCCAGCTTCTCGGTCAGCTCCGCGATAAAAACGGGCGGGTGAAGATTCCAGGTTTCTACGATCAAGTCGTTCCGCTTTCGAGCGAGAACCGGAAACAGCTCGCGCGGCATCCATTCAATGAGACACACTACAAAAAATTCCTCGGAGTTCCCAAGCTATTTGGGGAACGCGGTTTTTCTCCCGTGGAACAACGGAGTGCCCGGCCTACTCTGGAAATCAACGGGCTCACGAGCGGTTACCAAGGCGACGGCAGTAAGACGATCATCCCCGCGTGGGCCAGCGCGAAACTCACCATGCGCCTTGTGCCAAATCAAACTCCGAGACAAATAAGCAAACTCGTGCGGGAGTATCTTCGGAAAATCTGCCCCCCAACCGTCCGGATCGAAATTCAAGAAGGGCACGGCGGCGAACCCTACTTTGTTGCTCCAGATGGCGCGCAAGCGCAGGCGGGATTGCGAGCGCTCAAATCCGCGTTCGGTTGCGATCCGGTGCTCATGCGCGAGGGCGGTTCGATTCCGATCGTCAATGATTTCAAAAAAATACTCGGCGTGGATACACTCTTGCTCGGTCTCGCGCTTCCGGACGACAATGCCCATTCTCCAAACGAAAAGTTCGATCTCGGCATTTTTGCAAAAGGGATGAAGATGAGCGCGCATCTTTGGCAAGAGCTTGGGCGGATCGCGGCTTGTCCCAAGCCGCAGCAATAACGATCCGCTCAATGCATTTACTCATGTCCGACGCGACGGGTGTGCTGCAAGTGCTGCGGGCTGGGACAGCCCGTGCATGGAGTTCGGACATCGTCTGGCGGTGATTGCTTCAACGGAGGAAGGTTTCCGACTGCAAGCCCCCGGATGGGAGCATCGATAATAGCCCACCCTTTCAAGGGTGGGATTCTGTATAGAAAAGCCCAAGTCCCGAAGGGACGATTGAATCACTACCATACACACAGTGTGAAGTGGAGCTGACGCAGGATACTGGGGGATTCAGCCGTCCCTGCGGGACTTTCGCAATCGCCAATTCGAACCCGGCAGTGAACTGCCGGGCTATTCTCATGTCTCTCCCCGGGAGACGGAGACTGCAAATACGTCCAAACTCCAGTGCGGCCTGGGACAACCACCGCGGCGCTTGGATCGCGCCTCGACAAACGCTCGGTGTGCCGTCACTCTTTCTTCAATGGCAATGACGCCCGATTCTCCGTTGGAACGGCTCTGGAACGAATACAGTCTGGTTTTTCAGGATTTCGATGATCTGACGCTCGCTCGATGGATGGCCCAAACACTTGGCCAATTGCACGGCCGTGTCTGGCGATTGTCCCATCCTCTTCTGGGAACTTACCGTTTAGCGTGTCAAATCGCGTATGATCGCCAGATCTGGCTCAAACGCCTGGCATCGGCGCCAGCGACGTATCCGGAAGCGCCGTGCTGCCGCGCTCCCTTGCTGCCGCTGCTCACGCGCGACGTGATGGAATCGGGGCTAGTCTGTCAGCATTGCACCGGCACGGCCATCGCACTCGAAGACCTTCCCGAAGATCTCAGAATCAGCCTCAAGGAGTGGGCGGACGAATACGGAAAGATCCACGCGGTTGCCCATTGGGACGACCGGCAGAGAAGAGCCGTCAGCGATTACGATCGAGCGTTTGAGGATGCGGCATCGGAAGCGGAGCGATTGCTCGGATCCGTCTCGCAGGATGTATTGCCGCGAATTCTCGAACATTACCCGGCGGTCGTCTGGGAAGACCAGGACGAATGCCTCGAAGTGCGCCCGGAAGATATCCTGTTTTGATGGTGGAGTTGCATCGTGCGCACGACCGCGGCTTGTCCCAAGCCGCAGCGATCTCAATCAAACGGATGCATCAGCTTGTTTCCGATGCGAGGAATATTTTCCGGCTGCTGCGGGCTGGGACAACCCGGTTCATTTTCAGTTCGGACCGCGGTTTGTCTCAAACCGCTGCGCCCCTAAATTTGCCAGAACCTTCGGATTTTGCTCCACGTGCTTCGCTCATCCGACGCGCTGCGGGCTGGGACAACCCGCGGTCCAACGATTGTTCCAACAACTCTGAGATGCCAGGCAGTAAACTTCCGGGCTATTCTCGAAATCTCCCTCCGGGAGGCGGAGTTAGCAGCTTGTCGGCACTTCCTGAAGCACTTCGAGACAATGTGGAATTGCTCCCACCACAAACCCAAGACACTCTACAGCGCCGCTTGGTTTTCCCGGCAGGCAAACGACCAAAGACTTATCGACTACCACGGCCAAATTCCGCGAAAGGATCGCATTCTTCGTGACCTTCAGCGACTCCATGCGCATTACTTCCCCAAATCCAGGAAGCTCACGAATGGCAATTTCACGCACGGCTTCGGGTGTGACGTCTCGCAGACCGACACCGGTTCCACCCGTCGCAAGGACCAGTTCGCAACCTTTGTTAATTTGCTCGCGAATGGCGCGTTGGATGTCCCGTTTCTCGTCTGCCACGAGCGATTCCGCGTCAACGGTCCAGCCGTATCCCAAAGCGGCTTCCTTCAAAGCCGGACCTCCAAGGTCGTCATACTCTCCTCGCGAAGCCCGGTCTGAAACCGTGATTATTCCGACGTGAATTTGCATAAGTCTATTTCTTTGTCTTGGAAACCAGTTTGATGTTCGTGATTTTCATTTCTTTGTCCGCAGCCTTGCACATGTCGTAGATGGTCAAAGCCGCAATCGCCACAGCGGTCAAGGCCTCCATTTCGACTCCGGTTTGGGAGTTTATTTTTGCGGAACCCGTAATTTCGATTCGATCCCGGCTGTCGGGAATCTCAAATCGGATCTCCGCATGGGTGATTGGAAGCGGATGACACAAAGGAATCAGTTCGCCCGTTTTCTTTGCGGCCATAATTCCCGCCAAACGGGCCGCCGCCAGAACATTCCCCTTCGCCATGGAATCCGACTCGATCAGTTCCAATGTGGATGCCTTCAGCCAGATCTCGCCGCGCGCAATCGCTTCCCGCAACTGTGCCGGTTTCCCGGAAACATCTACCATGCGCGCCTCACCTTGCGGATCTAAGTGTGTCAGTGTTTTCATTCGATAAAGTGACTCCGAATCATTCCCAGAGTTGATATTCGACAAGTGTCCCCTGCGCTAAAACGACCGGATTGACCGTTTCCATTCGCCGATAGCCGATCGCATCTGCTCGAACGCATTGAACCTGGGTTTTACAAACCTGGGTGTAAACCACGGAAACGTTCCCAGCAGATCGTTGGTCACCAGAATCTGGCCATCGCATTCCACACCCGATCCAATGCCAATCGTGGGAACCGGGATCCGACTTGTAATTTCCGCTGCCACGGGCGGCGTTACGATCTCCAAAACAACCGCGAACGCACCCGCGTCCGCGAGGGCACAGGCGTCCTCGAGAAGCCTTTCACGCTCGCCGGGGTGTTTCCCTTTGATTTTATAGCCACCCTCAATGCGAACGTGCTGTGGAAGCATTCCGATATGCCCGAAATAGGGAATCTCATCCGCGATGATCGCGCGCACTTGATCGATGATATCTCGTCCCCCTTCGGCTTTGACAGCTTCCGCTCCCGCGTCAACCAACCGTCGCGCATTCGTCACTGCGGCTTCGACCGTTTCGTAGCTTCCGAAGGGCAAGTCCGCCGCAAGCAACGCTCGAGGTTGAGCCCTCGCCGCCGCTCGAACGTGGTGCTCCATATCTTCCATCGTCACCAGTGTCGTGTCAGGGTAACCCAACACCATCATCCCCACCGTATCGCCAACATGAATCAGTGGAATTCCTTCTTCATCGAGCAACTTGGCCATTGGAAAATCGTAAGCCGTCAGCGCCGCAATTCGCTCCCGTCCCTTCATCTCACGAACCGCTTGGGCGGTAATTTTGTGCAGCTTCGTCACGCGGCCATTTCCGATCGGAAATTGCAATCAAGCAAGCAAATTGAACTGGAAATCACCGGATGACTCTGATTCAATCACTCCCTGTTGGTGATCGAGCGTGGTTTCAGGGAATCTTTAATTGTCTCGCGAGGGACTGAACAGGAGTGACACAACGTGGATGAAACATTGATTCAGGAAGTTTTCCGGCGATCGGACGATCACCAATCTTTCAAAGCAGGCCAGGCAATCTTTCGGCAGGGCGACCCAGGGCACTTAATGTTTATTCTCGTCGAGGGCATTGTTGAGGTTTTGGTTGGTGGGAACGTGATTGGCGCATTTGAGCCGATCGAAGTATTTGGGGAAATGGCAGTCATCGACGCGGGCACCAGAAGCGCCACTGTAATGGCTAAAACCGATTGCAAATTGGTGGCTGTGAATCAGAGTCGTTTCTTGTACTTAATCCAACAGAGACCACAATTGGCAATCCACATCATGCGCATGCTTGTGGATCGTATTCGGTGGATGAATTCATCCTCTTTTTCCGAATCGAATCCAGCGGCAGAGACACCTCCAACCCCTGCCCCGCCTGCTGGATGATCCCGATAGGCGGCAAGTCAGACGCCTTGGACCCCAACGAGCCTATGGGTTTAATCGCGAGCGAGCCATCGTGACCGCCGGAAGGGTCTGAAAGCGGATCACGAGACGATTTATTTGCGGGCTACTGCTTCCTGATCCTTTCCATCCGAAACCGGCCTCAAGTGTTCATCCGCAGCCGCGCGCGCCAAAAACGATTGCCCTCCCATTTCCACATAAACCTTTTCGACCTGCGCCGAAAAAGAGTCGCCCACGTATTTCGCAATCTTCTCGTTTTTCTTCAGTGTCGATTTGATTTGATCGATTAATCCTTTCACAGCCTCAGGTTTCTGGTCGGCCACCTTTTTCACCTCAGCGCGAAGTTCGGAAAAGAAAGCTTGTTGATTCTCCAGCATTTCCGAACCTCCCTTGGCGCCGTGGCCGGGACAAACGAGGACTGCCCCCAACGTCTTTACCGCCTCCAGTGTTCCAATCCATTCTCCGGAATCACCGTCTCCCATGTAGTTGTAAGGCCCATTGACGCAGGCGTCGCCTGTAAAAAGGATTCGTTCGTTCGGAAGCCAGGCAAACCCGTCACCGTGTGTGTGCGCCGTGCCGAAATGAATCAGTTCCACGCGATGCTTTCCGTCATCAAAAATCATTTCCTTGCGAAATAGCAGCGTCGGCGGTTTCAACCGAGTCGCGGCGACGTCCGGACGATCCTTGGCTGTGTCCTCCCACCGGCCCGGTTTGCCGCCGAAGTAACCGGTCTCGTATTTCTTCATTTCCTCCATCACCCCAACGTGAGCAACCGCCACCGCGCCATGGTCTGCCCATATCTGATTGCCATACGCATGATCGCCGTGGTGATGCGTATCAAACGCGAAACGAATCGGTTTGTTTGTGATCGCCCGAATCTTCGGAATAAGCTCCGAGGCGCCCGACGGAAAATTGCCGTCGATCACAAGCACATAGTCTTCAAATACCACCCAACCGTTGTTGCAATGCCCCCTCCCAGAGAGATCTCCTTCATGGAAGTACACCCCTGGGGCGACCTCTTCGACCTCGTTGATTCCGGCGAATAGAAGCCCGGATTGGGAAAGAACGAATGAAAGAAAGGCGGTAATTGTGAGCGAAAAAACACTGCGGGATTTCATTGGCGAATAGTTGAGGATTCGGGATAAGTCGTCAAACTCGAATATCTAACCTCTGTATTCCGAAATTCGACTTGCGGAGAATGAGAAGCCTGCTTCAATACAAAAGTCCGGGGGCGCTTATGGTGGAATTGGCAGACACGCTACTTTGAGGTGGTAGTGGGGCAACCCGTGCAGGTTCAAGTCCTGCTAAGCGCACCATTTTTTTTGAGGAAAACAGCGAATCTTCAAAATTTT
>JAQBVM010000249.1 GCA_027623095.1 Verrucomicrobiota bacterium | reverse complement strand
GGCAAGACAAAACCCTTTCTCCCATTCACTTTTTTCGGGGTTTTAAAAAATTAGGCGAGGATCAGGGGAAACCACCGCAATATGCCCAGGGGAAATTCATGAAGGAATAGTTAAGCGTAACAGTCGAGGTTCCGTTTGGCTCTGCGTCGAATCGCGAGCGTCGAGATTTCACAATCAGGGCGGGGATGCAGCTAAAAGAATGGCCAAAGAGGCCAAAGACACTTGTTGGGTTTGCTTGCGGGCAAAAGACCTTGGTAGGTTCACTTTCGCAAAGTCCAAGTGAACCTTCGCCGCGGATTTATCCTTGTGTCGGCAGCAGACTAACCACCTTTGAACCGGGGACGTTTAGAGTGAATAAGGAGGAACGCCGGGCGGTGTTGCTCCTCCCCCATGGCGGATTGAAAATCGGTGGTGGTTCTGTGTTCGGGATGTTTTTGAACGCCCCTCCACTCAATGAAGAGGCTGTTGCTCAAGCGGCGAAACATGCCCATGATCCACAGACCCGATCCGATTTCCTATCGAGACGCTCTACGAACAAACCGGAACATCACACTCGACTCCAAACCAATGTCAGAGTGGCGCGCTGGTTAGTGCAATTGGCGAAGCATGACGAGTGTGGTTCAAGGCGGAAATCCGAACGAAAGCTTTACGGCCACATATTCCGGATGCACCGATCCGTCTTGAGCGCGGATGATGAGTGGCGGCTCGGTCCAGGTTTGCGTTCGTATCGACTGGGGAAGATCCTCGGCGCGCATCATTCCGAAGAGTCCGAGAAGCGGCGGTTCCGTTTCTCTGAGAACAATGGCGCGTGACCGGATGATGCTCAAGCCAGCGTCGGCTGCTGCTGCTTTGACCCGTGCCGCTTGAGTGTCCGGTCGCACCGGGAAAACACAAGCGAAGAATCCGCCCGGTTGGAGGTGTTGAGCGGCGGTCTGACAGTAATCGGTGATGGACCCGCGCATTTCGAAACGGCAGGCGTTTTTCTGCGGGTGATCTCCCTCAACGCCAGTGCCGACCGGAAAGTAAGGAGGACTGCCGAAGATCAGATCGAATTTTTCCTCGGATCGAACGAGTCCTTTGATTCGGAAATCGCCGTGGCGAATTTCGTATCGATCTTCGAGTCCATTCCAGCGCGCTGATTTTCGGGCAAGCCGAACACTCTCTTCCTGAGCTTCGATTGTTACAAAGCGGGCTCCGGTCAATCGCCACGCCGCGATCAGTCCCACGGTTCCAATCCCGCTTCCGAGATCGAGCACGGTTCGGGCGGTGGGACACCAACTTGTCCCGTACCAAGCCACCAGCACGTCGTCGGTTGAGAAACGATGTCCGTTTTCGAGTTGGAAGATTCGGTAGTAACCGCTGATTGCATCGAGCGTTTCGCCGAGTTCCAGGTCGGGTTCAGCACCAGAGGCGCCCGGCGGAATTGGGCCGGGTTTCATCCATCCTTTAAAAGTGGGCTTCGGTTGACTCATTCGCCGGCTCCGGTTTGCAAATAAAGAAGATCCTGAGACTAGGCGCGAATCGGGACGATGAGCCCTTTTCTCGGTGGGGCGACACTCCGTGGAGCCCTGATCTTGCCTTGAAGGGATCAAACTGAAGAAGAATGTGCGATGGAAATATCGAGGAATTCAGAAGCCTCTGGGTTCCACAGCTCCAATTCAGGCTGACCCACCCTTCGCCAAGGCTTCGGGTGACAGGCAGGACTCGCCGGGAGAAAGTTAGGGCTCCACAGAGTGTCGCCCCACCGACGTTCATGGAGAGGGCCGCCGCCATCGTTCACGTGCAGCCGTCATCTGCTGCGCACACCTCGTCGAGCTTGACCGGACGGTTCTCCACGAGGGATTTCTTGGCAGCGAGCGCCATGATGAGAGGCATCAGTCCGTCGTTTCCGGTGACCCGAGGCTGCGTATTGTTCCGAATACAATCCACGAACGCTCGCATTTCCGCTGTGAAAGATTCTTTGTAGCGTTCAAGGAAGAAATACAGTGGTTTGGAAGTCTGAACATTATCGGCGTTCGAATAGATCTGACTGTCGGGGGTGCGATTGGCGACCTGCACCATTCCTGCTGAACCGAAGATCTCGATTCGTTGATCGTACCCATAAACTGCTTGGCGGCTGTTGTCGATGGAAGCCAGCATCCCATTTTTCAGCTTCATTGTGATGATTGCGCTGTCAATGTCCCCCAGCTTGCCGATTGCGGGATCGACCAGCACGGCGCCGAGCGCGTAGATCTCGTCGGCCTCGCTTCCGGATAAGAACCGCGTCATGTCAAAGTCGTGAATGGTCATGTCGAGGAAAAGGCCGCCCGACACTCGGATGTACTCGTGTGGCGGCGGAGCGGGATCTCGGCTCGTGATTCTGAGAATGTGCGGTGTGCCGATTTTCCCGGCGGCGATCGACTCTTTCGCTTTGGCGAAGTTTGGGTCAAATCGGCGATTGAACCCAACCTGAAATCGAATGCCTGCGGAATCGACCTGTTTCAGGGTTTCTCGGACACGAGTGAGATCTGTATCGATCGGCTTTTCGCAGAACACATGTTTCCCATGCGCAGCGGCCTCTCGAATGATTTCGGAATGCGTGTTTGTGGCGGAGCAGATAATGACGGCGTCAATAGCCGGATTTTTCACCAAGGCGCGATAGTCATCGGTGGCGTGCGGCACGCGATGTTGTTCCGCGAGCGTTTTTGCCGCTTCCCTATTGAGATCGGCAATGTGGGTCAATTCAACGGACCCGACACGCGTTGCAATGTTCTCAGCGTGCAATTTGCCGATTCTGCCGGCGCCAATGAGGCCGAGCCGTATTTTTTTTCCAGACATTGAAGTTTTTGAGGTTATAGCGTGCCTGTCTTGTTTATCGGCATCCGCATTGATTGGACGCGCTGCGCCTCACAGAGGCGCGCTCCGGAGCGCGGGTTTGTGACCCGCAGCATCTGCGAAATATCATCAAACGGGATAGGCACGGGTTAAAGATTGCAGGAACGGAGAAAGTCTCGATTGCGCTTTGCGCAGTCCTTGGGTGATCCCATCCCTGGCAGGACATCCTGCTCCACAACGATCCAACCGGAATAAGCAATGTCGCCTAATTCGGTGACAATGTCGTTGAAGTCAACATCGCCTTTTCCAAGCTCACAAAAAACTCCGTGCTTGAGAGCTTCGAAATAGTCCCACGAATGTTTTGTGGCGGACTCGCGCACCGCGGCGCTGCAATCTTTGAAATGAACATGCCAGATTCGATTCTTGAATCTCCGAAATCCATCGCTCGGATCACCGCCCCCATATCGGTAATGCCCGGTGTCGAAACAGAGCCCAACCGTTTTCGGATCTGTTTGGCGCAAGAATGCGTCGATTTCCTCGGGAGTTTCAACGTATCCGGCGCAGTGATGATGGAACACCGTGCGCAGTCCTGTTTCACGAAGAATCGTCTCGGCGACGCGGTTAACTCCTTTGCCATAAGTTGCCCACTGATTTTGGGACAGTCCGTGCTCCGGTCGAACCCGGCCCGCGTTTTGCGTTCGGGCCGGCTCCTTGCCGTTTTCGTCCGCCAGTATTATGAATGGCGACGAGCCCGCTGCCTGCGTCATGAGACGGGCCGTTTTGAGCGCGCGCGCTTCGCCTTCCGAATGGGCTGCTTCGTTCGAAAACGACACTGGAACAAAGGCGCCGACAAGGTCCAGATTCCTGCTCTGAAGTTCGCGTTTGAGGGATTCCGGATCCGTCGGCATGAAACCCCAGTCGCCCAGCTCCGTCCCCAAATAGCCGGTTTCACGAATCTCATCAAGGACTTGCGAGTATCCGGCGGCTTCACCGGCGAGCTCAAACTCGAGGATACCCCATGAACAGGGAGCGTTGGCTACTTTGATGGACATGGACTGCGATTTTGTATTAGACATGCTTGCTAGAATTTTCGAGACCATTCCTTGGGCCAGCGTTCTACGACTACTTTTGTCTGGGTAAAAAACTCGATGGCGTGGCGTCCCTGGCCGTGAAGATCTCCGAAAAAACTTTCCTTGGCGCCACTAAACGGAAAGAAAGCCATTGGAGCGGCAACGCCCACATTGATCCCGATATTTCCAACGTCAGCCTCATAACGGAAACGTCTTGCATGGGCTCCACTGCTCGTGAAAAGGCACGCCATATTTCCGTAGCGCCCGCTGTTGACGAACTCAATCGCGTCGTCGATCGAGTCGAGGTGCACCAGCCCCAGGACAGGGCCGAAGATCTCGGTGCCTGTGATTTCGTGCTGCGGGCTCAGGTTGTCGAGAATCGTGGGACGAATGAAACTTCCTTTGCCGAGCCCGTCAATTCGAGTATTGCGGCCATCGACAAGCGCAGTGGCACCCTGATGGACACCCTTTTCGATCAGCGACTCGATTCGTTCTCTGCTCTGGGGCGAAATCACCGGGCCCATATGGACTTTTTCATCGAGTCCATTCCCGACAACGCGGCTGGCTGCAGTCTCAACTATCGCCTCTGTGAACGGTTTTCGCGCGTTGCCAACCGTGATCACGAGGGAGGCCGCGAGACAACGTTGCCCGGCGCATCCGAAAGCGCTGTCGGCGATGATGCGTGTTGACATTTCGAAATCCGCGTCTGGCAGCACCAGGATTGGATTCTTCGCGCCTCCCTGGCATTGAGCGCGTTTTCCGCTGGCTGCGGCTCGCGCGTACACGTGTTTGGCGACGGCCGTTGATCCAACAAAGCTGACCGCCCTGATTCCGGGGTGGTCCAGAATCGCGTCCACTGTCTCCCTGGAGCCATGCACCAGATTCAGGACGCCGCTGGGCAAGCCTGTTTGATGAATCAGCCCGATCACTTTCTGCATCGTGAGCGGGACTCGTTCCGATGGTTTTATGATATAAGTGTTCCCGGTCGCGATGGCGTATGGCATGAACCAAAACGGGATCATCGCCGGAAAATTGAAGGGACAGATCGCAGCGCAGACACCCAGTGGCTGGCGAATCATGATCTCGTCGATGCCGCTGCTAATATCCTCGGAGAAGTCCCCCTGAAGCAGAATCGGCGCGCCGGAAGCGACTTCTACGTTTTCAATCGCGCGCCGCATTTCTCCGCGCGATTCCGCGAGTGTCTTGCCGCATTCGATTGTGATGGTGCGCGCAATGTCTTCACAATGTTCTTCCAGGAGATTCTTCAGCTTGATGAGATACTGGATTCGTTCCGTGACCGGGGTGCGCCGCCATTCTTGAAAGGCGGCTGTCGCTGCTTTTACCGCTAGGTCAACCTCCTCCTTCGGCGAAATGGGGGTTCGAGCCAGCAATTCGCCGGTGGCGGGATTGGAAACGTCCAGATGTTCAGTCGCCTTCGAAGCGACCCATTCGCCTCGAATGTAATTTGGCAGGAATGATGTTGTTGCGGAGTTCATGCGAATCAAAAACGAGAGATTCAATACCTCGTAAGTCCAGGCGGAGCAAGCCGCGAGCGAGAAATTCAGACAATTCTGGGTTTTTAGAGTGCAGCTCTTCCGGGAGTTGACAAGGATTACTGGTGATACGATTGTCTCACCATGAAAACGGCGTCTGTTCGAGATCTCCGCAACGAATTCGGTCGGATCAGCAAGTGGCTTGAAGCTGGTGAATCGGTTCAGGTCATGAAACGGGGAAGACCGTTTGCAGAGTTAATTCCGACTACTTCAAGCAAATCCAAGGCGCTCCTTGACGCGACGCCAAGTTCAGACTCATTGCCTCTCGATCTTGATGATCCCGCCGACAGTGAATGGGACGCCTCCGAGTGAGGTATCTACTCGATAGCAGTGCCTGGATCCGAAGCGCACTCCAAGGCCGAACGCTTCCAGATGAGGTTCGAAAGATCGTTGGCAATCCAAATGAGTACATCGGGTTGAGCATTATCAGTCTCTGGGAGGCCACTAAAAAACATCAAAGGGGAAAGTTGCCGCTTCCGATGGAACTGAGTGTCTGGCTCGATCGTGCGGTTCCGGCGCATGTCCGTGTGCTGCCTCTCACTTCTGATATTATCGTGGATTCGACCCGGTTGCCCGATTTCCCGGTTCGCGATCCTGCCGATGAACTGATTGTTGCGACTGCCAGAGTCCATCGGCTTACGCTGTTAACGAGCGACACGAAGCTTCGCGCTTACGGGCACGTCCGCGTCCACTACTTCACTCCAGTCTTGGAGTCGGAAAAGTCTCATGGGCATGGTTCGCGATAGGCAACCTCATCTATGACCTACAAATAGTAACACTCCTTCTTCACGGCCTTTTCATAATTCTTCCTGGCGTTCCGAACTGCCGGCATCGTGGATGTCTCGGCAATCGGCACGTCCCACCAGGACTCGTAGCCGGGAACGCTCTTTTCCAAGTCTGTTTCGATCACGATCACGGTCGTGTTTTTTTGCTGGCGAGCTTCTTGCAAAGCGCTTTCAAGTTCGTCCATATCGCGCGCCGAGATCACATGGGCGCCGAGGCTCTTCGCGTTCGCCGCAAAATCGACGGCGAGCGTTTTTCCGTCGAGATTTCCTGTGTTTTTGTTTCGAGCGCGGTATCTGGCTCCAAAGGCCGCCGAGCCGATCGATCGCGAAAGGCCGCCAATGCTGGAGTAACCGTGGTTGTCCAGGAGAACAACAGTCAGTTTGTAGCCCTCTTGAATTGCCGTTCCCAGTTCCTGCGCCATCATGAGATAGGAACCGTCCCCCACCATGACGTACACTTCCCGGCTGGGATCGGCCATCTTAACCCCCAATCCTCCGGCAATCTCATACCCCATGCACGAGTAACCGTACTCCATGTGGTATCCCTTTGGATCGCGCGTGCGCCAGAGTTTATGCAGGTCGCCCGGCATGCTTCCAGCCGCGCAAAGAACAACATCCCGAGGGCGGGCGAAACGGTTGACCATTCCGATGACGGCGCCCTGGCTAACCGGTGGACCGGCTTGAATGCCATAGATCCGGCTCACTTCGGCATCCCATTCCTTGTTGTATTTTCGTGCCTTGGCGCGATACGCGTTGCTGACGCTGTATCCTCGCACGGCACGCGTGAGCGTTTGCAGGGCGGCGCGAGCATCCGCAACAACCGGAAGGGCCGAATGTTTGAAGGCGTCAAATTCCGCGATATTGATATTGATGAATCGAACCTTCGGATTCTGAAACGCGGTTTTCGAAGCGGTGGTGAAATCGCTGTAGCGCGTTCCGATTCCAATCACCAGATCCGCCTCGCGCGCGAGAATGTTCGCGCCGGGCGTTCCGGTCACGCCGATCGCGCCGAGCGATTGAGGATCGTCAAATGCCAACGAGCCTTTTCCAGCTTGTGTTTCGCCGACGGGAACTCCGGTCTGTTTCACGAATTCCGCCAAAGCTTTTGAAGCTTCACTGTACAATACGCCGCCTCCGGCGATGATAATCGGTTTCTGGCTTTTCCGAATCCATTCCACCGCGTTGCGGAGAAGTGTGGCTTCAGGAGCAGGGCGGGGGATGTACCAAATCCTGTCTTGAAAAAGTTCGATCGGGAAATCGAAAGCCTCAGTCTGAACGTCCTGAGGCAACGCCAGAGTGACAGCACCCGTATCGGCCTGCGACGTCAAGACGCGCATCATCTCCGGAAGAGCGGTGATGATCTGCTCGGGACGATTGATGCGGTCCCAATACTTCGAGACCGGCTTGAAGCAGTCGTTCACGGAAAAATCTTGAGAATGGGGTTGTTCGAGCTGTTGAAGGACGGGCGCGACATTTCGCCGGGCGAATATGTCTCCGGGCAGAAGCAGGACGGGAATGCGGTTGATTGTGGCCGTTGCCGCCCCCGTGATCATGTTCGTCGCGCCCGGTCCGATTGAGCTTGTGCAGGCAAATGTCCGCAACCGATTGTTCATCTTGGCGAACGCGGTGGCCGTATGCACCATGGCCTGTTCGTTTCGGCTCATGTAATACCGAAACTTGGGATATTGCTGCAACGCCTGGCCGATACCAGCGATGTTTCCATGACCTAGAATTCCGAAACATCCTTCGAAAAAGGGCTGCCGTTTTCCGTCGCGTTCAACCTGCTGGCGCGTCAAGAATTGAATGATGGCCTGTGCCGTGGTGAGCCGTTTTGTTTTCATGGTGTTAGCATTAGAATCCGCCGCGTTCTTCGATGAACTTGAGTGCTTCTTGTTCGAAAGCCATAAAATTGGCGCAACCGTGCCGGGTCACGACAATCGCGCCGTCCGCGTTCCCCATTCGTGCTGATTTGCGCCAGTCCCAGCCTTTGACGATTCCGTATATGAATCCCGCTGCAAACGCGTCTCCCGCTCCAAGGACATTGTGGATTTCAACCGGAAAGCCGGGGGCATCCGTCTCCGTGCCGTTCGCCTCGAAAACCGTGGCGCCTTTCTCGCCACGTTTCACGACGATGACTTCGGGGCCGCGCCGAAGCATCGACTGGACCGCGGTGGGCAGATCTCCTTCGACGCGCGCGCCGGATATCTGAGAATGACTGACCGCAACCTGGCCGGGGTCCGTGAGGGTGACGGCTTTGCATTCGTCTTCGGTTCCCAGGACGATATCGACTGTGGATAGAACCGAGCGGACCACGACGCCGAACGCTCGCGCGTCGTGCCATTGGTTGGGGCGAAAATCAAGATCCAGGACCACCTTCGCCCCCGCGGCCTTCGCTTGTTCGGCGGCGAAGATTGTCGCGCTTCGGCTGGGCTCTTTGCTGAGTCCGGTTCCCGAAAACTCGAATACCTTGCAGTCGTGGATTGGAGTGGCAAGGACGTCGTCGATTGTGAGCTGATTATCGGCGCAATTGTCGCGGTAATAGACGAGCGGAAACTTGTCCGGCGGTTCAATGCCCAAGACAACGGCGCTGGTGCGCGTTCCCGGTTTCCGCGGGATAAATCGCGTTTCAACTTTTTCTTGTTTCAGGAAGTTGAGAATAAAATCTCCCACCGGATCGTCTCCCACCGCGGTGAGCACGGCTGCGCGCAGGCCCAGGCGGGAAGCGCCGGAGGCAATATTGGTTGGCGATCCGCCCACGTATGCGGCGAACGACTTGATGTCGATGAAAGCCGCTCCGACGTCATTCGAGTAAAGGTCAATTGAGGAACGCCCCATCGAGATAAGATCGTATGTCGCGGTTTTCTTAGTCATGGTCGTAATCGGCTGCGCGAGCTTGCTGGTTTTGGAGCAACAGGACTGGCGTCCGGTGCATTGTTGTTTAGTTGGCGCACTCAGTCATCCGTTGCGCTTCGCCGCTCGCTTTGAGAATCTCGGATTTAGCCGCGACGAACCTTGCGAACTCCTCGATATAAACTTTTCCAGGCTGCATAAAGTCGAATTCTTTCGGGTTCTTTTGGAAAAACTCCCGGTGAACGCGGGTCCAAATCAGTCTTCCGTCGGTTCCGATGTTAACCTTCGTCACGCCGTGCGAGATGGCGCGTGAAAGCTCTTCGCTGGAAACACCGCTCGCCGATGCGTCCAATGCGCCGCCCGCCGCATTGATTCGTTCCACTTCGCCCTTGGGAACGGCGGAAGCCCCATGCAGCACGAGCGGAAAACCGGGCAGCCGTTGTTGAATCTCGGTCAATCGGTCAAAATGGAGCCCTTGTTTGCCACTGAATTTATAGGCGCCGTGACTGGTCCCGATTGCGATGGCGAGACTGTCGCATCCGGTTCGCTGGACGAATTCCTCCGCCTGGCCTGGATCGGTGAGAATTGCATCCTGAGCGCTAACGGACATGTCATCCTCGATTCCGTGCAGCAGGCCGAGCTCGGCCTCAACGGCGATTTGCCGTGAATGAGCTTTCTCGACCACTCTGCGGGTAATAGCGATGTTCTCCTCGAACGGGTGATGCGACGCGTCGATCATCACCGAACTGTAATCCCCGGATTCAATGGCATGGTCGCAGCTTTCCTCGTCGCCGTGGTCCAAATGCACTCCGAATACAACGGAGGGATGGATGGATTCCGCCGCCCTTAGCATCGCTTCGAGCATTGCGGGATCCGCGTAACTGCGCATGACCCGCGAGAATTGAACCAGAATTGGGGCGCTCGAACGTGCGGCGCCGCGGAACAATCCGTGCACCTGTTCCATGCTGCTAACATTGTAAGCCCCCAAAGCGAAACGCCCGTAAGCGGCTTTCATCAAATCAACTGTAGCAGCGCGCATGCGGCTAATTGCTTAACCGATTTTTCAAAATGGGCGAGGATTTTCTCCAGCAATTCATACCACCATGCGGAATCGCTGGGAAAAGGGAAGGGAGCTTTACGAGAAGGCGGTAACTCTGATAAACTACAAGCCTTGAAAGCAGAAATGCCCGAACCCGAAATCGTGACTCGCAAAGGCAAACCCGTCTCCGTCATCATTCCGATCAAGGATTACGAAGAACTGTTAGAGCGTGTGGAGGACGCCGATGACCTTGCAGCACTCAAACGCGCCCGCAGGAAGCCGCTCCATTATCGACCATTGGAGGATTACCTCGCCGAGCGCAAACGCAAGTGACCATGTATCGCGTCCTGCTTGAACGCGCCGCCGAGAAAGACCTTGCCCGCCTCTCGTCCGAGATTCACGACCGCGTCATCGCGGCGATTCAAGCACTGGCGACGAACCCGCGCCCGTCCGGTTGCCGAAAGCTGGCTGGAAGCAAACAGGACTTCCGCATCCGCGTGGGTGACTACCGAGTGATCTACGAAATCGCTGACGAGATTCGCGTTCTACGCGTCAATCGTGTACGCCATCGCCGTGAGGTCTATCGCTGATGCGTAACAAGTTGAAACCGATTCGAGGAACCAAATGAACAATGGGCTGGCGCTGTAAAAAAATATTTCGCGGCGGTCCGATAAATACTACCGTGACGACCAGAGGCGTTGGTTGGAGTATCGGGCCCTGATCCTCGCCTAATTTTTTAAAACCCCGAAAAAAGTGAATGGGAGAAAGGGTTTTGTCTTGCC
>JAQBVM010000248.1 GCA_027623095.1 Verrucomicrobiota bacterium | reverse complement strand
AACACCCGTCATCCAAAATCCTGGAGCGAGCAGGAAACATTCACGTGCTGCGGCCTGGAAGGCCGCGGACCGGGAACGCTCTGGTTGAAGGCTCCGAATAGCTTCTCGAATCTCGAATTGTTCACTGCCCATGAACCTGCTAACCGATCTGGTGGGTTGGCGCTGCCGCGCCACCCTGATATTTGGGCTGCGCAGCAGCACAGCCCCACCATGAGAGGAAACGGGGCCTTGGACCCAAAGCGTGCCTGGAAATACGCGAGCTCTACCGATGAAGTATTCTCGGACCCGGCACACGATGCGGGTTTGCGGCAACGCATGGACCAATTCCGCGAACAAGTCCACTCATCCGGCTTGGCCGATTCAAGTTCGGAACTTCAAATGGAAGCGCTTCGTTTGCTCAGGATGCTTGCAGGCAATTCCGTTTCGAACGATGAGTGGACTCAGCTCCAAACCTTCCGTGAAAGGCTTATCCATTCCATTGCCGAGCTCGACATCGCTCTGAAGGCCAAATCCGCAAAGGCCGTTTTCTCAGTAATGCCGGCCACTGACACGGCCTCAGATTTGTTGAAGTTGGATCCGTGGGGAGGCATTGATCAGGAAACAAACTATCAACCTCGGTTTTCGGACCTAAAATACTGGACGGGCTCCCCTGCCCTCACGCCCGCGCCCCCATCCCTTCACGATTATATTCCTTCCCGATATCGCCTGGCGGAAATGCTCGGGCTCGGCACCAATCAAATGCGTATCGAACTCTATTTCATTGACGCAAAACTATTCACCGCCATCGACTACGGATTCGATATCACACAGCGGATTCGGCATGACGTCACTGGTTTGTTTCAATTCAAGCAAACGGGGGTAACAGTCGAGACATTTCGGCAGATGATTGAAAGCAAGAGCCGAATCGGCACCCGCGAAATTGATCTTGGCCCGGAAGTTAAGCCCCATAAGGTGAGCTTCAAATCCATCTCCGCTGCAGACGCAGCGAACGGCAACCAAGGCACCCGGGCTTGGGAACAAGAACGCCTGGATCAACAAATGGCTCTGGAATCGCGGTCGGTCGGGCAATCCGAACGTCAAAAACAAGACGAACGCGGGAGAATTGCCACGATCAATAGGGCCATTTCATCCGAACTTGAGTCGCTCCGAAACACCGTCGTCGCCGCTCAAATCTCGTTCATCAATGAATCTTCAATGGCGGAGCATTTGGACGAAACGGTTGTTCAACTTCAAGACTGGGAGGCGATTCATTCAGACTTTAGTTCATGCCTCATTCGTCCGATGTCTCGAACACTATTGGGCAAGCATCTGCTCGCAACACGAATTGCAGGCCAGCTTGAATCCAGCTCTGCTCTTGAAGTGCCCAGCCTGATTGATGAACAAATCCAATTCGCGACTTTAGCCATTGCGCACGGACTATTTCATCGTGTTCCGGAGTCAGCGCGGCTGCACGCATTTGAAATCCTGTTCGCATTATATGCTACGCTTTAGTTCCCCGCATGCCCGATTCACCCAATCCACGCCAACTCTTCGCGACGCGCTTCGAACTTGTTGAAAAGCTTGGAGAAGGAACGGTCGCCTCGACGTGGTTGACGCGGGACATCATTCGGCAGGAGAAGGTCGTCCTCAAAATCATCCACGACGATATCGTGAGAGATGCAGGTGGCTTTGACGGACTGAAAGAAACCTTGAGATTCACTTCCGGCTTTCGGCATCCCTCGGTATTGAGCGTATTCGATTTTTCAGTATGGGATGGCCAAGTGTATTTCAGCATGGAAGCGGCCCGCGGACGATCGCTGCGGGACCTAATCCAATCGGCGGATTCGGATAGAACGCCGATCGATCAGCGCACCATCGCCCGGGTCGTCTTGACTCTCTTAAAAACAATCGTCGAACGCGGTCCGACGATGGTGCCCCACGGAGGAATCAAGCCCGAGAACATTTGGATCGAGAAAAACGGCCGCGTTCGAATCAGCGAGTTTGGGATTAACACGCTGGCCGCGCCGCAGAAGCTGCGCGCGAGTGGAGCGATCCTCAAAACAGGACAATACCTGGCGCCAGAGGTTTACCAGTTCGGATCGGAACTGAATGATCGAACAGATCAATTCGCGTTGGGAACGGTTTGGTCGGAAATGTTGCTGGCGGGCGGTGGCAAACCTGCTGGCGCAACCTTTGCGCAACAACGGCGGATCATAGCGCGGCTCACATCGGCAAAACCTAGTGAAAGGTTCGGCGCGTTCGAATCCGCGCTGGAAGAAGTTCTTAATCAGGAGACGCTCAAACTGAAGCCAGCCCGGGAATCAATTTGGAATCAACTTAAGCTCTGGCGGATCGCACAGGTCGCGAGTGCGATTGGCCTGGGAACCCTAGCAGTCCTTTTCGGGAAATCACTTTGGCAATCGCCCGGCCACAGCATGCAAACCCAGGAAATGCGAAGCGAGTTGCGCCAGCAAATTCGCGTCGTCGAGAGGGATCGAATGAATCTCCTTGCCGATGGCTTTTCCATTCCAGAGTTGCGCGAGGCCTTGATCCGGCATTTCTCAGCGGAATCGGAATTCGAGATTCTGGAATCGCTTGGCAGCAATCCTGAGGACACACAAACGTGGCCTCCCCTAAAACTTCAATTGAACTCCCGCGCTGACAGCATTCAACTGGCCAGGGGGGCAATCCAGGGGCTGGGCACAATTGATGAATGGCAGCGAGCGCTGGATCGGTTGTCCAATTTGGACCTCGGGGACCGCGACGCGCTTCAGCTCGACATTCTCGCTAAGCGAAACGAGGCGATTGAGTCGTTCCAAAGCGGCCAGTTTCGCGATGGCCTGGACACCACCAAGAACGCTGTTGCGAAAGTTGCGGCATTCTTCCGCTCCTCCTTGGACGCGGCACTCCAGCAGGCTGAAGAGAGCCGTGAGAAATGGAAAGCCGCGTTGGAGGCGCGTGGGACGCCCTATGCGGAGCCAATCGGCGATCCAGGCCGGATTTTCAAGGAATTCGCCTCCGCCGAAACTGAACCGTCGATCGCCGATGCCATCCTAAGTGCTGCGCAATCGGTGCAAGCCTACAACTCCTGGACAATTGAGCTGGAGCAACTGCCGGAGCCTAGCTCTGATTCATTTCGAAACAGTCTTGGAATGATTTTCGAGAAAGTGGGCCCAATACAGGTGTCAGTGTGGGAAACCCGCGTCATTGATTTCCACGCGTATGTGACCGCAACCGGGTACGATGCGAATCGTTCATGGCGAGAACAAGCGGCGCAGGCGGGGCCTTTCCACCCGGTGACTTCCATCGCTCGGATCGATGGTGTCGGATTCTGCGAATGGCTCACAGAGAAGGAGCACGCGATGGGCATATTGCCGCATGACTTGGTTTACGCCTTGCCCACTGATCGTGAATGGAGCCGGTTTGCCGGGTTGGATAACGAAAATGGGGCAACCCCGTTCGAGCGCGGCTTCGAAGCACCGGCGCACTTCCCCTGGGAAAGCGATGATCCCGTGTATTCGAACCGCGGCAACTACTTCACACCGTCAAGCGCCGGTGTGGACAACGATTTTCAGGGAATGAAAGACCGGTTCTACACGACCGCACCGGTCGCGCGTTTCGAGCCCAATCGATACGGCCTCTACGATGTGGGAGGCAACGTTTGGGAATGGGTTTCAACACCGTTTTACCCAGAGCCCGCAAAAGGCCACAAAGGTTCTTATATGGCGCGCGGCGGCGGCTGGCGCACGATCAATCTCGAACAAATGAAAACCGGCTACCGCATCAATCCTCCCGCAGGCCATCCGGAGATCGGGTTTCGATGCATCATTCGAGTGATCAACAACGGGGAAACGGAGTAAGGAATGCCTAAGCATCGACATCCACAAAATGCCCTTCCCTCCAATCCGGTTTGGCAAATCCCGGCGCGCGGATCACGGAACAAGCGCGCCAGGCGACCGGAGCCTGCTTTTGGCAAAGACCAACGGCTTGACCTGGCTATCGGTTCCATTCGCCCCGGAGATCATCTCGAGAACCGGTTCGAGATCATGGAACGCATTGGCGCCGGTGGTATGAGCCTGGTTTATCGGGCGTTGGACCTAAACCGAGGGGAAGAAGTGGCCATAAAGTTTTTAAGCCCGACACTCCTTCAGGAGCCGGGAGCCGTGAAAAATTTTGTGAATGAAGCTAGAATCGCATCGCTTCTAACGCATCCCAATATTCTAAAAGTGTACGAAGTGCATCTGAATCAAGGTGTTCATTTTTTACATATGGAACTTCTCAAAGGGATGAATTTGAGGGAGTGGATGAAGCAAAAGAGTTTCGAAACTTCCCAGATTACTCTCGATCAGGTTCTGCCCATTCTTCTGTCGATCTGCGAAGCGCTGAAATATGCGCATGAAACGACCGTCCATCGCGATCTGAAACCCGAGAATATCGGAATTTCCGACTCCGGCGAAATCAAGCTGATGGATTTCGGATTAGCCCGGTTGTTGATTCAGCCAGACTCGACCCTGTACCGAGAGACAGTCAATCAGATCAGCGCGGGGACACCATACTACCTGGCTCCGGAACTCCTTTCTCACAATCAAGCCGTGGACGGGCGTGCGGACCAATTCTCGCTGGCTGTTGTCGCATACGAAGCTCTGACGGGTGAACTGCCACTTGGACTGGCCACGCCACTTGCCGAGCGCCGCCCCGACTTGCCGCTTCGATTTGCCAGCGCGATTGACCGAGCTCTAAGCCATCGGCCAACGGATCGTTTTGAAACGATCGCGGATTTCGCTGATGAACTTCAAAGATCGAAGCTGCCCGAAGGGTTCGCGACCCGCTTGCGCCGGCGCGCAGTCCGGGCACCTCTGGCTCTAAAACTCTTCGTGTTAGTCACGCTTTCCGCAGCACTTGCCTATCCGCTGCTTCGGATGCGAGACCGCGGTTTAACGATAAGACAGGCTCGGATCGAGCAGACCGGTCGAGCTATCGACGATGCCGAGCTCCGGCTTTCGCGGTTAAATGAACTCGCTCCGGAAGCAGATCTCGCGAAGAGCATTCTCGTCCGCCGATTGGAAATCGAAAGTGCAGCTCTGAATGTGAGCGGCGCGAATTTTTCGCAGCAGACTCGCGTCATTACGGTTTCCAACCAGTTGAATGTCGCGTCCGCTGTCTGGGATTGGGTCGCACCTCAGATCACATCACAGCGCGTCTTCATAAAACCCAATGAGCTGATTCAAGCCGCGAGGTCAAAAAAGCGTGCGCATCGATTTGACGATGCCTATCACTTGCTCGTCCAGTTCCGCGAAGAGGCCGTAGAGATCGCAACTCGGCTGACTCACGTAAAATCGGCGCTCGGTGCCAAAGACAGCGTTTCGCGATTGCTGGCCGCGAAACTAAACATCGAATCCGGTGAACCGGCGCCTGCAACGCTGAAGATCCAGGAAACGCTCAAGAGCGCGCTTGAAAAGATCGAGCGAGAAGACTGGGAAACAGCCGACATCCAATTTCACGAAATCAAACGGGACCTTACGTCCGATCTCGACGCTCAGTTTTCCGCCGCGCAACAGAGATTCCAATTGAATCGGTCCCGGTGGATCGGACTTTTTCCGGAAGATCTCGGACCACCCGACCTCCGTTTTTTGGCGGATACGGAAGCGATGAACGGCAGAGCCATCGAATTGCACCGAAGCGAACAGTATGACCGTGCCATTCGTGAACTTGTTTCAGCTTCGGAAATCTACGAGCGATGGGCTGAGGACGTCGCGTCACTGCGGGTAAGAACGGAACCCTCCTGGTCCGAAGCCCGGTTCAAACTGGAAGCGCTCGGAATGCGGTTCATCCGCGTGGGAAGCGTTTACTGGAGCGTGTGGGAAACAAGGATTATGGATTTCGCCCGTTGGCTGGCAGATAACATGGAGTTTTACAGCGAAGTACAAGACTCGATCAAAATGACACGCAACGGTTTCGGTCCCACCCATCCCATTACCGGCCTCAGCCGAAGAGTCACATCAAGCATGGCAAGTTGGATGGGCGACAAGATGATTTTGCAAGCGCGGCCGTACGGAAAACTTCCCACGCAACAGCACTGGGTCGAACTTCACGATTTGGGCGAAATCCATCGGGAATACAAATTCGGAATTTTTCCAAACCAAAGCATCCAGCGAATCGAAATCCTCAGAGACTACTACAGTGACACAAACATCAACGCATCGGCCCACATCAAGCCTGTGGCGATGAAAGCTCCAAGCGGCGCAGGACTTTTCGACCTCTCTGGGAACGCCTGGGAATGGAGCAGCTCGACGGTGCAGCTCGATGTGGAGGAGTCTTTCAATGAAGAGCCGCTAAAATGGATACTGCATGGTGGCGGAAAGTTTGGCGAACACACGTTTCACGAAAACGAACCTCCGAGAACAAACTCCGTTTATGTGCCGCGGATGGATTCAATTGGATCTCGAATCGTGCTGATTCCCAATAGAGCGCTTGATGACCAGTCGGGCTGGAACGCGCGCTAGTTCGCGGATTTTCCACCGATTCTTCAAATGCAGATCTGGAACCGGGTCTGCAACCCGTTTCACGAGTTGTGGCGGATAGCCTGCTCATTTGATTTTTAATTCCCGATGCTCTCTCATACGCTCGTGCGAATGGCAGAGACTGATTCCGACGTCAAACCGGAACCGCTCTTGCGCCCCGTTTCGCAACTGCAACGGGTCGGCGCGGAGCGAAGCGTTCAATTAGCCCGGTTGGGAATCCATACGGTCGGTGATCTCGTTTTACACCGGCCGCGACGGCACGAGGACAGGCGCCACGTCCGTCCAATCGGATCGCTGGCCGTCAATGAAACCGTATCTGTACGAGGCCAAATCCTGGCGCTGGGGCTCAAACGATTCGCGAAGGGTCGCAAGTCGGTGTTCGAACTCATTCTGGATGATGGAACCAGCCGATTGCACTGCCGGTGGTGGAATCTGCCCTACATGCAGAATTACTTCGCGAAGGGTGACGAAGTGATTGCCTATGGAAAAGTGAATTCAATCCGTCCGCGAACGATCGATCATCCGGAAACCGAGGTGATTGACGGGACTGACGAAGGACTGATTCATTTGAACAGAATCGTTCCCATCTATCCTCTGACCGAAGGCATTTCCCAACGATGGCTGCGATCGCTCATGTTCAGCGTTGTTCAGGAAAACCGCCTCAACTTTCGGGAACCGTGGAAAATCTCGCTCGAACCAGAATTCCCCTCAAGGGGACACGCCTTGGAGCATCTTCATTTTCCCGAGGCGATCGAACAGATTGAACGTTCCCGGCAGCGACTGGCGCTGGACGAACTAATCGGTCTTCAGTTGTCGATTCAGGCACGCAGAAAGCGGCTTCTCGAAAAGGCTCCGAGAAAATCCTGCCCAGGCGACAATAGTCTGATCAAAGTGTTTCTGGCAGGACTCGGATTCCAATGCACCAACTCGCAGAACAAAGTCTTGCGCGAGATCCGATCCGATCTTCGGTCTGGCACACCCATGCGCCGATTACTCCAGGGCGATGTTGGATCGGGGAAGACCGTTGTGTCCGCATGCAGCGCCCTGATGGTGATCGAGAGCGGTTACAATGCCGTTTTGATGGCTCCGACAGAAATTCTGGCCGAGCAACATTTCCAATCGTTTGAACGATGGTTTCGTCCCTTGGGCGTGGGTGTTCGAATCCGAACCTCTAACCGCAAAAAAACCTATGAAACATCCCAACCTTCCCTCGAGATCTCTCCAAACACGAAACGCGCGGAAACCCTGACAATCGGCACTCATGCCCTCATCGAAGAATCGTTCTCGATGGACAACCTGGGTTTGGTGATCATCGACGAACAACATCGGTTTGGTGTCGCCCAAAGGGAGAAACTGGTGCGCAAAGGAGAGTATCCCCACCTTCTTGTCATGACCGCAACGCCCATCCCTAGAAGCCTCGGGTTGACCTTGTACGGAGATCTGGATGTGTCCGTCATAGATGAGCTGCCCAGCGGACGAATCTCGGTGAAGACATTCATCCGGACCGCCGCAAGCCTTCCAAAAGTGTGGGCTTTTGTTCGCGAAAAGCTGGTCGAAGGACGGCAGGCTTACGTCGTGTATCCACGCATCGAAAGCGATGGCGCGATTGGCCTCAAATCGGTCACCGAGGAATTCGACAAGTTGCGCGAAGAACTCAAGCCGCACAAAGTCGGTTTGCTGCACGGGAACCTCCCGAGAGACGAAAAGGAAGCTGTGATGAACGCGTTCCGAGAAAACGCAGTCCAGGTGTTACTGACAACATCCGTTATCGAAGTGGGAGTGGATGTGCCGAACGCAACCGTGATGCTCATAGAAAACGCCGAGCAATTTGGCCTGGCACAGTTGCACCAATTGCGAGGGCGCATCGGACGTGGAACGTACGAGTCGCACTGCATCTTGATCACAGAGCGAACAACGGCGGAATCGAGCCGCCGATTGAAAATCCTGGCCGAAACAGCAGACGGATTCCAAATCGCCGAGGCGGATCTGAAGATTCGCGGTCCTGGAGACTTGCTCGGACAAGAGCAAAGTGGCTGGCCCACACTCGTTTTCGCTAATCTCGGTGAGGATCTCCGCTTGGTGGAACGTGCGCGCGATTTGGCAGCCTCCATCCTGAAAACGGGCGGCGATTAAGTTCTTCGAGGAACTAGCCGCTTGGTTTTCCACCGAAACGGACTAAGCTTCCGCCCTATGAAGAACGGACTCCTTGCATTATCGGGATTACTAGTGATTTTGGCAGCATGCGGCAAATCGCCGGAACCCAAAGAGTCCGCGAAAGACTCTGGATCCAGCGGCAATCCACTTACAGCTCCGGTCGATTACTTGGGGGCGATCGGAAGAGCCCAGAAAAGCGCTGTCGGCACGATTGATGTGACATCGCTGAACAAGTCGATTGAGTTGTTTTACGCGACGGAAGACCGGTTTCCAAAGGATCTCAACGAGCTGATTACCATGCGTTATCTTCCCAAGCTGCCGGATGCTCCATACGGAACACGCATCACCTACGACCCTGTGAAAGGCCGGGTCGCGATCATGAAGCTTCCGCCAGCGGCACCGGCTCAATAAAAGATACGTTCCACCCGGCTTGGAGCAAAAGAGACGCCCTGCGATCCTGCCCAAACCGCCACTCCCCCGATTCGAAGCAAATCCTGACACTACGGCGGTTTTTTCTCGTCAAACTCGATTGTCCAAGGCAAAACCTCCCGCTCTTATTCGATATGACTGAAGAGATTGTTATCCTCGATTTTGGCTCGCAATACACCCAGGTGATCGCGCGCCGCATCCGCGAATGCAGCGTCTATTCGACGATTCTGAAGTACGACACTTCCGCCAAGGAGATCGCTAAACGGAACCCCGCGGGACTCATTCTGTCCGGAGGGCCATCCAGCGTTTATGCGGCAGATGCGCCGATTCCGGATCCTGCCATCTTCAATCTGGGGATTCCGATTCTTGGGGTCTGTTTCGGGATTCAGTTGTTCGCACATTTTTTGCGCGGCAAAGTCGAGCGCGGGCAACGGCGCGAGTATGGAAAGGGAACATTAAAGGTGAAGGACCGGGCGTGCGCCCTCTTCACCGGCCTTCCAGGAAAACTTCAGGTTTGGAACTCGCACGCGGATAAACTCACAAAACTGCCGCGCGGTTTTCAACCTGTCGCCGTGACAGAGAATTCGGATTACGCCGCGATCGAAAACCGGGCAAAAAAGTTCTTCGGTTTGCAGTTCCACCCGGAGGTCGCCCACACGCCGCGCGGACGCCACATCATCCGCAACTTTGTTCATCGCATTTGCGGTTGCGGAAGAACCTGGACCATGAAGAGCTATGCACACCAGGCGATCGAGACGATTCGTGAGACCGTGGGTTCGGAGCGCGTGATCCTTGGCCTGAGCGGCGGAGTGGATTCAAGTGTCGCCGCCGCGCTGCTTCACCGAGCTCTGGGCGATCAACTGACCTGTATCTTCGTCAACAACGGTCTGTTGCGCGCCCGGGAAGAGGAAGTCGTTCAGGAGGTGTTCGGACGGAATTTCAAGGTCAAGCTGCAGTATGAAGACGCATCGAATCTATTCTTGAACCGCCTGAAAGGCGTGACCGATCCGGAACGAAAACGGAAAATCATCGGACGGACATTTATCGAAGTCTTTCAGGCCGCAACCAGACGCGCGGGGAAAGCGCGGTTTCTCGCGCAAGGCACACTCTATCCGGATGTTATTGAATCAGTGCCGATCGCGGGAAATCCAGCCGCACTGATCAAGAGCCATCACAATGTCGGCGGCTTGCCCAAGAAAATGAAATTCGAACTCGTCGAGCCGCTCAAATGCCTCTTCAAAGACGAAGTGCGCCGGCTTGGACTAGAACTCGGGCTTCCAAATGAGATCGTCTTCCGACAGCCCTTTCCCGGCCCCGGATTGGCGGTGCGAATTCTCGGAGAAGTGACTCCGAGCCGGTGCGCGATCCTTCGAAATGCGGATGCGATTGTGGTGGACGAAATAAAAAAAAGCGGCTGGTACTACAAGATATGGCAAAGCTTTGCCGTGCTTCTTCCGGTGCGCAGTGTGGGGGTGATGGGCGACGAACGCACCTACGACTACACGATCGCTTTGCGGGCGGTGGAATCGCAGGACGGAATGACCGCGGACTGGGTGCGTCTTCCTTATGAATTGTTGGAGAAACTCTCGAACCGGATTATCAACGAAGTCAGCGGCGTTAATCGCGTCTGCCTTGATATTTCGAGCAAACCCCCGGCGACCATCGAGTGGGAATGACTGACACTGGGCCGGAACAGCCTGCGGTCGCAACGATTGTTCCAACAAGTCGGAGATCCGGATTCGCTCGGGCGCATCTCCGAATGAGGTCGGTTGTCGGAGATCATGGTGGGGCGACAGTCCCTGGAGCCCTAAT
>JAQBVM010000004.1 GCA_027623095.1 Verrucomicrobiota bacterium | reverse complement strand
TGCTGTTTACCCATATATTCCATGTGAACGCGAGCACCCAAACTAAACGTCGAGGTTTCTCACATTCAGTGCGTTGTCCTCGATGAATTGGCGACGCGGTTCAACAACGTCACCCATCAATTTGGTAAACATTTCTTCAGCTTCCACCGCATCCGTCAAATCGATCCGCAGGAGTTTCCGATTCGCAGGATTCATCGTGGTCTCAAACAACTCCTTCGGATTCATCTCTCCAAGACCCTTGAATCGCTTGATCTGAATTCCGCGACGACCAACATCCTTAATGCTCGATAGGATCTCCGCGATCGAGAACAACGGCTTCGTCTGAGCTTTCTCGCCTTCTCCCTCAATCAATTCGAATAACGGCTGATCCTGGGCCGAGTAGTGTTCTACGTTCAGGCCTTTCCGCGAAAGATTCGAGAGCAACTCTTCGATCGCCTTGCTCTCGTGAAGTTCGACATGCCGCGCACGGCGCGACAAAACAGCCTTCTTGTCAGTGCCATTTTCGGAGTCGTCCTCTCCAAAAATCCCCAAGTCTGGGTTCGCCTCCCCAAACCGCATTAGCTCATCTTCGGTGTGAAAATAATGGACGGATTCGTCGTTCCCGGATCGAACTTTGACCAGATGCCTGGGAAACGCATGCGTTTCAGGGTGCCTCTTCTCCACGTATTCGGAAAAATCGCCCCCGTGGCGGCTCAATCCCTGAGCGTATTTGTCGAGCGACTCGAGCAATTCAAGGATCTCGCCCAGATGCTTTTCTGTTAACTCTTTGTCATCAGCCAGACTCCGGAGTCGGACATCCTCAGTGCCGAGTTGGATCAATATCCGATTCAGTTGAGAATCGTCATCGACATACTCCACCCGCTTCTTTCGCGAAATCTGATAGAGGGGCGGTTGCGCGATATACACGTATCCCTGTTTCAGGAGCTGCGGCATCTGCCGATAGAAAAATGTCAGCAAAAGGGTTCGGATGTGCGAACCATCGACATCGGCGTCCGTCATAATAATGAGTTTATGGTACCGGAGTCTTTCCAGGTTGAACGTCCCCTCGCCTTCTCCATCTCCAATTCCCGTCCCAACAGCGGTGATCATCGTCCGGATCTCCGTATTCTGGAGGACCTTATCGAGCCGAGCCTTCTCCACGTTGATCAGTTTTCCGCGAATCGGCAGGATTGCCTGAAACTTTCGGTCACGCCCTTGCTTCGCCGACCCGCCTGCCGAGTCCCCTTCGACAATATAGAGTTCGGTGTTGACCGGATCCCGATCAGAACAATCTGCCAGTTTCCCTGGCAAACCGCCCCCGGTCATGGCGCTTTTGCGGACGGTCTCTCGAGCTTTCCGCGCCGCGTCACGCGCCCGTGCCGCCATTAAGCATTTCTCGACAATCTTCTTGCCCATTAGCGGATTGGCATCAAAGAAACTCATCAGCCCTTCATAAATAACTGAGGAAATAATGCCATCCACTTCCGTGTTCACCAACTTCACCTTAGTCTGCGATTCGAAGCGAGGATTCTCGAGCTTAACGCTCAACACGCAAACTAACCCCTCTCGCACATCGTCCCCGGAAAGACTTGGATCCTTATCCTTAATCAGCGCCTTACTCTTGGCATACTGATTAACAGCACGCGTCAGTGCCGTTCGGAATCCTGTAAGATGCGTTCCTCCATCCGGATTGGGGATCGAATTTGCGAAGCAGAGTATTTGGTCGTTGTAGCTGTCGTTGTATTGAAGAACGCAATCCACGAAGATCTCATCCTTCTGTCGGTTGATGACGATCTGTTTTGCATGAATGAGTTGCTTGCTCTTGCCAAGCTGTTTCACGAATTCCTCGATTCCTTCCTTATAGAAGAAACGTTCGGTCTTGTTCTCCACCCGCTCATCCACGAGCGTGATTTCGACGCCTGGATTGAGGAACGCGAGCTCCCGCAACCGATTCGCCAAGATTTCGAACTTAAACTCGATTGTGATGGTGAAAATCGTCGCGTCCGGCTTAAAGGTAATCAAAGTCCCGTTATGTTTCGATTTACCGATCACTTCAAGTTTATGCGTCGTTACGCCACGCGCGAACTCCATGTAGTAAACCTTTCCATCCCGATACACTTCCACCTTGAACCAGTCAGAAAGCGCGTTCACACACTTCGCCCCCACGCCATGCAATCCACCCGAATATTTATATGCCCCCTGCCCAAATTTCCCTCCAGCATGGAGATTGGTCAGTACCAGTTCAACCGCCGGCATATTGAACTTCGGATGCATATCCACCGGAATTCCCCTCCCGTCGTCGCGAATCGAACACGATCCATCGACATGAATCGCGACATCAATACGCTTGCAGAAGCCCGCCAAATGTTCATCGATCGAATTGTCGAGAACTTCAAAAACGCAGTGATGCAACCCCCGTTCGTCGGGATCACCGATATACATCCCCGGACGCTTCCGCACTGCCTCCAACCCCTCCAACTTGTCGATCTTCGACGCGTCGTATTTCTCCAGCTCATCAATGGGTTCTGACATATTTTTTCTCAGGAAATCGGAAATCGGAGCGGTAATAGAGACTTCCGGTGAAGAGTGTAATTGGACGCCCCGAAAACACTTGCCAACCCTATAGAAACGCAGACCTCAAGACAATCTTTATTTCGCCTCCGCAACGCACACGAACCACAACAGGAAGTGGTTAGGAGACTCGCTTGTAGAACATATTGACGCACCTTTAGGCACACTTCTTATTTCGGCCGGAGCCAAAAATCGGAGTATCCTCGCTGAGAAAGCTGTTCCCACTGCTATTTGGGAATCAGCACGACAAACCAGGCTGTGTCGTTCTTGTCATCACCCGCCAAAACGAGACAATTAACAGCAGCGTGAGTGATGGATTTTACCAGAGTTCCCTCACCGAATAGTTTGACTTCGACCATCGGTTTCCCCAAATCCCGAACTTGTATTTCGCATTTCTCGCTGAGGTGAATCTTCCTGGAACGTCCAGCCGGAACACAGAATTCTTCCTCGTTCACCCGATAGTAGTATTTCCATTTGAAGATCCTCTTGAAACCGGCGACCAATTTCGCGTCCACCGGCTTCAGCTTTGGATCTCTCTTGTTCTCACTATCCGTACCCCAGATCAATTTTGCCTTAAAACACGCTGGCGCCGGATCTTCCGCCGCCAGCACAAATCGACTCCCGTTGGAAAGAAGCAATCCAAAAAGGAGAACTGTCGAGTATCTAAAGGCTGTCATCCAAACGTGTATTCAACAAAAATGTCCGTCACAAAAACTATGCGAATCAATAACCACGGCTGTCAACCCAAACGATGGTCATCGCCGCAGACTCTGAGTGGAAGGAGATAGCGTCTTCTTCGGCCAATGGCGCGTCAATCTCATGAAAGTAACCCGCCACCGCAGGGGGTTCGACCGAAGGACGATTGAGGAGCGCAATCAAGAGAATTATCAGTGCCGCAGCCGCAGCCGGCAACCCGAAGCGAAGCCAGGGTCTCTTAAACGGATTCAAACTGTTCGCTCTAATATCGGAATTCTTGGATGCGATCGCTCGCTCAATTTTGGACCAATAAAATTGCCGGCTTGCCGGAGTGGTTGCTTCCAACTCTCCGACAGCCAAAAGCGATTTCGCAAACTTAATCTCTTCGAAAACCACCAGTGCTTCAGGATCGTCCTTCAATATCTGGGCGATCCTCCCCGACTCTGCGGCAGACAGCTCGTTATCAGCGTAGGCCTGAAGCTCAAGTTCCGTCGCGTGGTGCATCATCTCAGTTCTTCTCGTTTCAAGCCGCTCAGCAAACTGGCTATCCTTCGCCTTGCATAAAACAACCGTGACATCACGGTTCCAATTGAACATCCCATTCGCTTCGCGATTTCCTTATATTCCATTTCCTCGAATTCATGCAGAATCAAAACTGTTCTGTGCTCGAATGAGAGCTGCCCCAACGCCCTGTCGATTCGCTGCCGAAGCTCCGCACGTTCGAGACGCTCAGTTGGATTGGGGTCATGAACCGGCATATGCCGCTCAACGCCGCCAGACTTTTCATCCAGCAGTTCGATCGAGTCCGCACGATTTCGTTTCTGTTTCCGTAGTTCGTCAAGGCACAAATTGATGACAATGCGCGTCAACCACGTAACGAAACTGGCATCTCCATGAAACTGACTAAGGCGCTGCCAGCCTTTGATCCACGCTTCCTGGGACATATCGGTCGCCAAATCCTCATTCCGCATCATGCTGTAAGCCCGGGCAAAAATCTTGTCCTTATGTCTCGCAACCAATTCTTCAAACGCATCGACATCCCCATCTCGCGCGGCTTTTACCAGCGCCTCTTCCAACATCCCACCGTAGTCGCTTCGCGCTGTCATCCGTTTGGACGAGGAGTAAGAACAACGTATTCAGGACAACTCACAGCTTCCCTTTGGTGGTTGGAAGCAAGCCCCCGATGCGCGGATCCCTCTGCGAAGCCGCGTCCACCGCACGCGCAAACGCCTTAAAAAGAGCCTCCACAATGTGGTGCGGTTCCTCGCCGTATAGCAACTCCAGGTGCAAATTGCACCGCGCCTCGTTTGTAAACCCTTGAAAGAATTCCTTTGCCAATCCGAAACGGAACGACGAAGAGGCGTCTTGCTTTCTCTCTGATACAGATATGCGTTTGTGGGATTTGTCGCTGAGTCCCCGCCAAATCAAATACGGCCTGCCGCTGAAATCGATGACGCACCGAGCCAAACATTCGTCCATCGGCACGTAGGCTTCACCCCACAAAGGGTTTCCAGGGTCAAATCCAGTTCCATAGCGCTTGATTCCGACCTTGTCTCCGAGAGCAGCGAAGATGGCTGATCCCAACACGATGCCGCAATCCTCCACCGTATGATGCCCATCCACCTCCAGATCACCAAAACAACGAAGCGAAAGGTTGACGGTCGCATGCTTCGCGAAAAGGGTAAGCATGTGATCCAAAAAAGGGATCCCAGTCTTGATGCGAGACTTTCCCGTTCCGTCGAGATTCAAAGTCGCTTGAATCCGGGTTTCCTTCGTGTTGCGAGCGATGGACGAAGTTCTTTGCTTCATTTAGTTGTCAAACATCCCGGAAGCGGGTTCAGTAATGACTACTGCCCTTCACTGACTAAGCGCCGCCAGATATCGTTCCGTGTCAATTGCCGCCGCGCAGCCGAACCCGGCGGCTGTCACGGCTTGCCGATAGACGTGATCCGAACAATCTCCGGCAACAAAAACCCCAGTAACGTTCGTCTCGGTGCCACGTTTGGGGGTAATGTATCCGTTGTCATCCATTTCCACGATTCCCTTGAACAACTGAGTATTGGGAACGTGCCCGATAGCGACGAACACACCGGCACAGTCGAGAAGCGATTCCTCTTCCGTTTTCAGATTCCTGACACGGACACCGGTTACGCGATCCTCCCTAACATCGAGAATCTCAGTGACCACGGAGTTCCAAACCGGCTGAATCTTAGGATTCGCCAACGTTCGCTCCGCCATTATTCTTGAGGCGCGGAGTGAATCGCGCCGGTGAATCAAATAAACCTTTGCCCCAAACCGGGTCAGATACATCGCTTCTTCGCATGCGGAATCCCCGCCTCCTACCACGACTAATGGTTGATTGCGGAACATCGGAAGCGCCCCATCACAGGTGGCGCAGTAAGTAACCCCCTTCCGTTCCAGAAGGCTTTCGCTTTCTAGTCCCAAATGCCTGTGGCCTGCCCCCGAAGCAATAATCACGGTCTTAGTGCTTATCTCTGATCCGTCCACCGTCAATCTGAGAGGAGTACCAGTGAAATCGATCGATTCAACTGTTCCAAACTGAACTTTGGCGCCAAATCTCTCCGCCTGTTTCTGCATTCGCGTCATCAATTCAAATCCGTCGATACCCTCCGGAAAACCCGGATAATTCTCGACGATGCTTGTCGTCGTCAACAATCCACCCGGCATGATTCCTGTCAAAACGATTGGCCTTAGATTCGCCCGAGCCGTATAAAGCGCTGCCGTCAGCCCGGCGCAGCCCGTTCCAATGATGACAACGTTTTCCATAAGAACGCGAAAGCTAATTGTGAAGACGAGTCTTGGCAAGGAATTGCCTTGTATGGCCCCCGCTATTTGGTGTAAACACCCTGTCATCACAGTCTGAAAATCACTGGCCCAGACCACATTCAACCGGTAAATGCGCCAGCGAACAAAGGTTACATTTTTCAACGCAGCACATGTCAAAAGAAGAACAAGCAAGCGACACATCTGGATTCCCTGGATCTGAGGCTTCCTCATCGGACAGCAAAGCTAAGCCCCACCTTCGCGTCGCTCTGGTTTACCGGCGAGACGTTGCCGCGGACGAGCATGTTCTCAAGACTCTTGAGACGGAATTGACAAATCTAGGCTTCGCCGTATGGATCGATAAGGGAGTTCTGTTCGGAATCGAATGGGCTAAAGAAGTCGAGCAACAGATTCGAACTGCGCATGCGGTGATCCCACTGATATCCACTACGTCTGTCTGCAGTGAAATGGTGGCTTTCGAGATCGAGAACGCCCACGAATCGTCGCAGCGTCAGCAGGGCCGTCCCAAGCTGATTCCCATTCGAGTGAAGAGCGACGCGCCGCTTCCGGAGCCTATTGCTGGCATTCTGGACCCCATTCAGGCACTCGTATGGAACTCGCCTATGGATGACGCTCGAGTCCTTTCAGAACTGGTCCAGATTCTGAGAGACATCGCCCCGGCTCAGCCTCCCGTTCGTGTCGTTCCAGGAAAAGGCCTTCGTCTCGTGCCTCGCCCCACCGCTGTCGTGCGCATCCTCGGAACCGCCGTGAAACCCGCTGCACCCTCTGGACCCCTTCCCTTGGAAACAATCGGCGGCGCCGTCCCTCTTAATTCGGAATTTTACATCAAACGACCCGTCGATGCCGAACTTCGAAATGCCGTCAGCCGATATGACAGCATCATACTGCTTAAGGGAGGACGCCAGATTGGAAAGACTTCATTACTAGCGCGAGGCCTGCAAACCGCCCGTGAGCGGGGCGCGAAAGTGGCATTGACAGATTTTCAAAAATTCAACGCCGTTAATCTTGAGTCGGTTGGAAACTTCTATCTCAGTCTCGCTGAATCGTTGGCTGATCAACTGGACCTGCAAACGATGCCAGGTGATACCTGGGACGAACGAAGGGGGCCGAATATTAATTTTGAACGATTCATCCGCAGGGAAGTGCTTGCAGGACTCAACGCACCATTGGTTTGGGGATTGGATGAGGTTGATCGCCTTTTTCTCTGCCCGTTTGGAAGCGAAGTGTTCGGACTTTTCCGTTCGTGGCACAACGAACGAGCTCTGGACCCTTCCGGCCCCTGGGCGGGTTTAACACTTGCGATCGCTTACGCGACCGAAGCGCATCTTTTTATTACAGACATGAATCAGTCTCCATTTAATATTGGAACGCGACTGGTTTTGGAGGATTTCTCCCGCGCGAATGTTACAGAGCTAAACAGACGTTACGGAAATCCGCTGAAAGACGAACAACAACTCGATCGGTTCGTTCAACTAGTGGGAGGACACCCGTTTCTCGTTCGGCGTGGCTTGCACGAGATAAAATCTCGAGAGATTGACATTGCCGCCGTCGAAGCCGAAGCCGATCAGGATGAGGGAATGTTCGGAGATCATCTGCGGCGGATTTTGGTTCTCTTAGCCAAAGATGCAGCGCTCACGGACATTGTGAGAGGATTGCTGCGAGGCGAGGATTGCCCGACGCCTGAGAGCTTTTACCGGCTGAGAAGCGCCGGTGTCATCGTTGGGAATTCCCAAACTGATGTTCAAATCCGATGCCAAGTTTATGCGGCCTTTTTGAAACGTCACCTGCTTTAGAAGTTAGGACTGTTTCGTTGTTAGTCTTTCGCAACGCAGAAAAGTTTCGAATTCGTTCGAATAAAGAGCTGCCCGTGGGAAACCGCAATCGAGGATCGCGTGAAATCGTCGCCGGGCTCGCCCATGGCCGTTTGGTGGACGATTTTGCCATCGCCCGCGTTCACAACCACGACGTCGCCGCCGAAGTTCATACAATACACTTTCCCGTCCGCTCCCGTGGGTGACGCCTCGTATTTCTTTCTTCCCGGCATCTCGGTTGTCCACTCTATCTTTCCCGTCTTCGGTTCCACCCTAGACAACGATCCCCGCACATCGCTGAGAATTAGGAAATCCCCCTCGTAAAAGAGTGGAGTCGGAACATCTGAGGAAAGAACGCTCTGATTTCCGCTTTTCCACGCGATCGCCGAATCCGTCAACAGACCGTCACCACCGGCCTTAATTGCGTAAATCGGATCACGCTTTGGCGCGCAGGCTAGTATGATCCCGTCACCCCCTACGGCTGAAGGAACTAATCGCCAATGCCCGATGCGGTTTGGATTCCATGTTCCCCACCGCCACAACTCCTTGCCGGTTATTGGATCAAAACCTGTCAAGTCGTCCCCTCCAATCACCAGAAGTTCCGTCCTTCCGCCATGTTCGAAAACAACAGGAGTCGTAAAAGATTCCCGGGATTCCGCAACCGCCTGGCTGGGGCGAATCTGACGCCACAAGGTCTTTCCCGTGACGGGATCGATCGCCAAAAAGTATGAATCATTCGATCCGTCCCGGTTGCCGCGACCGTTAACGGCAACATCCCGTTGGAGCACTTGCAAATAAAGCTTGCCATCATACAGCAGCGGGCTGGAGGAAAACGTCCATTGAAATGCAAATTCGCCGTAGTCCTTCTGGATGTTCCGCGACCAAATCTCGTTTCCACCGAAATCCATCGCGACAAGCTGCCCGTTCCCGTAAAAGAAGATTACGCGTTCCCCGTCAGTCACCGGCGATGGCGAGGAAAAATTGCTTCTATCGTCTCTCTCGATGCCAACCCCGGTTTGTTTCTGCCAGCGCAGTTTCCCCGTTTGGCGATCGACGCAGATTGCTTGCAGCGTCTTGGTGCTCGTGTCGGCAGTCGAAATGAACACGGAATCATCCCATACAATGGCGGTTGATGCGCTGGGACCGGACATATCCAGGCTCCACTTGACTCCCTCCGATTTAGACCACGTGGATGGCAATCCCACTTCATCCGTAGAACCATTGGAAAATGGACCCCGCCATTGGGGCCAATTCGCTGCTTGGAGAGCGCTTGGAACAAGGCAGTGGAATGCGAGGACAACGACGATGTAAGTGGAGAACTTCATAACGTTTTTAAGATCGCGATTTTCCGTATTAAACTGATATGCACGTAGTCCGACAAGAAAATTGCTCTGTTGCTGAGATTCGCCATTTGTCCCTCCCAAGCTCTCCGCCAAAGCGCCAGAGGAATGACGCAGTCCAAGAGCTGGCGGAGTTTCCAGGAGCCTCTCAGGTCGCTAAACGTCTTGGCCTGCGGTAACCCTCTACCGCTTTTCGCGGAGTTTTCGAAGTTCAGTCTTGAGAATTTTCCCGGTCGGGTTTCTAGGGAGGTTTGGCAAAAACTCGATTCTGCGAGGAACCTTGTAGGCAGCCAGTTTTCGCTTGAGATATTCGAGAATCTTGAATTCATCCAGCACAACCCCATCGTCCGATGCGACAAACGCAACCGGCTGTTCCCCCTTTCTTGAATCAGGAACGCCGATTACAGCCGCCTCCCGGACTCCGGGAAACTGATAGAGCACTTCCTCGATCTCTCGAGGATAGACATTGATTCCGTTTACAAGGAGCATGTCCTTTTTGCGGTCCGTTATATAATAGTAACCATCCGAATCGCGGTATCCGACGTCGCCCGTGAGAAGCCAGCCGTCTTTAAGCGCCTTTGCCGTCTCGTCCGGTTGATTCCAGTAGCCTTGCATTACATTTCCACCTCGCACGCAGATTTCGCCGATATCTCCATCGGGCAAATGTTCTCCATGTTCCGACTGAACCGACATCTCAACATCAGGAATAGGACGCCCAATTGAGCCGGCTTTCCACGGTCCACGAATTGGATTTATCGAGACAACTGGACTCGCCTCGCTCAATCCATAGCCCTCCAGCAAGGGAACAGGGACTCTCTCGTTAAATGCTCTGAGCACTTCGAGAGGAAGCGGAGCGGCTCCGCTAAGGCAGACGCGCAATGGCAAGCCGTCCGGAATCTGCACATGTGCAAGTGTCCTGAAAAACTGTGGAATAGCAGGCAGAAGAGTTGCCTGGCGCTGAATAATCTCTTGAAGAACATTCTTGGCAGGATGCAGTGACTTAATCACGACGATTGAGCCACCGACAAGCAGCGGAAGAAAGATGCCAACGCAAAGCATGAAGCTGTGAAACATTGGCAACACGACGACAAAGCGATCCGCGTCCACCGCCTCCAACACTTTTCGGCAACTCTCGACGTTGTGCAGTAGATTCCCGTGCGAGAGCATCGCTCCCTTTGGACGCCCGGTTGTGCCGGAAGTATAGATAATGACAGCAAGATCGCCCTCCAAACGCTCCGGAGAATCAATCGCGACGTTTTCCGACGATCCGCGGTCCGCGTCCGCGTCCACGTCAATCACTCGCAGACCTTGTCGAACCGCTTTTAATTCCGGGATCGATTCACTCACGCCGCTCTCGGTAATCAAAGTGTCGATGCCCGCGTCCGAGAGGATATAGCCGATCTCGGACGCCTTCAGAAAGTTGTTGATTGGGACGGCAACCGCTCCGGCTTGAAGAATTCCGAAAAGCGCCTCAATAAATTCAGGGCGGTTTTTCATCCAAATTCCGACTCGGTCGCCCGGTTTCACGTCGCAGTGCGCCCTCAATCGGTTTCCCAACACCTCGGATCCCTCCAACAATTCCCGATACTTGAACTCTTTGTCTCCCCAAAATACAGCGAGCTTCTCGGGATGCTCAGCAGTCACGGAAGAGAATGCAGAATACAGATTCATTCACGTTCCAAGTTCAAAACTCGTCTCATTCGATCGGTAGCGGCCAAAATGTTCATTGTTTCATAGGAACTCAATCCTTTTCGTCAACGTCTTTCTGTAAAATCACTTTCGTTTTTGCCTGGGTTCGTCTTTGCTCTCGCCGTGATTGATACGGATGAAAGGTTACAGCCCTTGCTAGCCCAACTCGAGAACGCGCCATGGATCGCGCTCGACACCGAGGCAAACAGCCTCTACGCGTACCCACCGCAACTCTGCCTCATTCAAATCAGCATTCCAAACACGGATGTCATTATTGATCCGCTCGCTCCCATCAACTTAACCACTTTCTTCGAAACCCTAAAGAATCGGGAACTGATTCTGCACGGAGCCGATTACGATCTGCGGCTTCTTTGGCAACACTTCGGTTTCCGGCCAAAAGCGATCTTCGACACGATGTGGGCAGCCAGGATCCTCGGGCTAACGGAGTTCGGCCTGACCCACCTTGTAGCCAAGCTCGTGGGCGTGTCTCTCGAAAAGGGCCCCCAGAAGATGAATTGGGGGAAACGGCCTTTGACAGACCGAATGGAACGGTACGCTAAGAACGACACGCACTATCTGGAACATTTGGCTCAAGTATTGACGAAGCAGCTAGTGGAAACGGACCGAATCTCTTGGCAGAAAGAGATTTGTGACCGGCTCATCCGCGATTGCGCGCAGACTCCATCAGTGAACTCCGATACGATTTGGAGAATCAAAGGCAGCAGCCGGCTGAACCGAAAAAGTCTGGGCGTCGTTCGAGAACTATGGAAATGGAGGGAAGCAGAAGCGATTAGGAGAAACAAGCCACCTTACTTCGTCCTCAGCAGCGAGACGCTGATTGAGATATCGATTCAGGCCGCGTCCGAGAACTCCATCGCATCGCTCATTCCGAAGCACTTAAATCATGCCAAAGAAAACCTAAGAACAGCTATTGACCGAGGGCTGACACTCAACCCATCGGAACTTCCGACAATTCACAAGCCCGCACCACACCGACTTACCGGAGCGCAAAGAAACCGATTCGAGACGCTCAAAAAACTTCGAGACAAACGAGCCATGGATTTCAACTTCGACCCATCCCTCATTGCCAGCAAGACGACTCTCGTGTCTCTGGCGCAACACCCTGGTTCGGAGCGATCAATCCTAATGCAGTGGCAGCAAGCTCTACTCTCTTCGGAAAATCCTTAACCGAAACACCGGCTAATTCTTGGCTGATCCGTTTTACTTCTTTGAGCACAATCCTTGATATCATATCATCGTATCTTGATTTGTTGATTTTTAGATTGATTCAGATCCACGCCTCCAATACCGTCCATTGCTACTTGTTTACGCACCATCATAAACAATAGAAACCCTGAAATCGAATCGTGTTGAACAGGAACGACCATAGAGCTGACTGCACCCGAAAACTTGAGCAGGTTTTCCGGCAGAGAATCGCGATCCTAGACGGAGCGATGGGGACGATGATCCAGACGCATCAGCTTGATGAAGCCGGATACCGAGGGACGCCGTATCGTGATTGGCCCAAAGACTTAAAGGGCAACAACGACATTCTCTCGATCACTCAACCGCAAATCATCAAGTCGATCCATAGAGCCTACTTGGAGGCGGGCGCGGATATCATCGAAACAAACACGTTCAATTCCACTTCCGTCTCACTTGCCGACTACGGAATGGAGAAACTCGCTTACGAGCTTAATCTCGCGAGTGCCAAGATTGCGCGGACTGCGGTGGACCAATTCATGGTTGAGCACCCGGACCGTCCATGTTTCGTTGCCGGAGCCCTCGGACCCACAAATCGCACTACGTCCCTATCACCGGACGTAAATAATCCGGCATTTCGCTCCGTAACCTTCGATCAGCTTGTGGCAGCGTATGCCGAGCAGACGCGCGGACTACTGGACGGCGGAGTGGATATTCTCATGGTCGAGACGGTATTCGACTCGCTAAACTCAAAAGCCGCGCTGTTCGCCATCGACTCCTATCTTGAGGAGGCAGGATATCGAGTGCCGATCATGGTTTCCTTCACAATCACCGATCGCAGCGGACGGACACTATCCGGGCAAACGGTGGAAGCTTATTGGAACTCGATTTCGCACATGCCGCTGTTGAGTGTTGGAATCAACTGTGCATTGGGTGCCAAGGGGATGCGGCAATATGTCGAAGAGCTTTCGAATATCGCCCCGATCTATATCAGTTGCTATCCGAATGCGGGATTGCCGAATGCGTTCGGCGAATTCGACGAGACACCCGAAATCATGGCTGCCGACTTGCAGGATTTCGGCGAAAACGGATGGTTGAATGTAGTCGGAGGATGTTGCGGCTCGACGCCTGACCATATTCGTGCGATCGCGAACGCGGTTCGAAACATCAAACCACGCGTGCCGGGGAAGGTTGAAGCTTTTACGCGACTCAGCGGCTTGGAAGCGGTTACCCTTAGGCCGGATACAAACTTTGTCAACGTGGGTGAGCGCACGAACGTCACGGGGTCTCCGAAGTTCGCAAAACTCATTCTGGCGGGACAATTCGAAGAAGCATTATCCGTTGCCCGCCAGCAAGTCGAAGGCGGAGCCCAGATCATCGATGTGAACATGGATGAGGGGATGCTTGATTCGGAAGAAGCGATGGGGACCTTCCTGAATCTAATCGCCTCTGAACCGGAAGTCGCCCGCGTGCCCATCATGATCGATAGTTCGAAATGGTCGATTATCGAATTTGGACTCAAGCACGTCCAAGGGAAATCAATCGTGAATTCGATCAGCCTCAAAGAGGGCGAAGATTTATTTCGGGAAAGAGCCCGTTTAATCAGGCGCTACGGTGCGGCGGTGATTGTCATGGCATTCGACGAGACTGGCCAGGCCGATTCGCTAGCGCGAAAGATTGAAATTTGTTCCCGATCGTACCGAATTCTGACCGAACAAGTTGGATTCCCGCCGCAAGACATTATCTTCGATCCGAACATCCTTACTGTCGCCACAGGAATTGAGGAGCACAACAACTACGCGCTGGACTTCATCGAAGCAACCCGGTGGATCAAGCAAAATCTGCCACTGGCAAAGGTAAGCGGCGGCGTTAGCAACATCTCATTCTCATTCCGCGGCAACAATGCGGTTCGCGAAGCAATGCATGCGGCGTTCCTCTTCCATGCAATTCGAGCCGGCCTCGATATGGGAATCGTCAACCCTGGACTATTGGCCGTTTACGAGGAGATCCCAAAAGACCTGCTCGCCCTCGTTGAGGACGTGCTGCACAACAGGCGGCCGGACGCGACGGACCGTCTCGTGCGATTTGCTGAAACCGTCAAACAGAACAAAGGAACAATTCAGGAAGAAGACGCGTGGCGAAAATGCCCTGTCGAGGAACGCCTTAGTCATGCGCTGATTAAAGGAATCGTCGAATTCATCGACCAAGATATTGAAGAAGCCCGCCAAAAGTATGGGAGTCCGCTAATTGTGATTGAAGGCCCTCTCATGGACGGGATGAACGTGGTCGGAGATCTGTTCGGATCCGGAAAAATGTTTCTTCCGCAGGTTGTCAAAAGCGCTCGAGTCATGAAGAAGGCGGTCGCCTACCTGCTGCCTTACATGGAAGCGGAAAAAAAGGCATCGGGCGCCCAGCGAACGCAAGGGCGAATTCTAATGGCGACGGTGAAGGGAGATGTCCACGACATTGGGAAAAACATCGTCGGAGTGGTCCTCGGTTGCAACAACTACGAGATAATCGATCTCGGCGTTATGGTCCCGTGCGAGAAAATCCTCCAGACCGCCCGTGAGAAGAACGTCTCGATCGTCGGATTGAGCGGGCTCATCACTCCCTCTCTGGATGAAATGGTCCACGTCGCAAAAGAGATGCAACGGCAAGGACTGGAGCTCCCCTTGCTAATCGGGGGCGCGACAACCAGCCAGGTCCACACCGCTGTTAAAATCGCGCCACAGTACGGCCAGTCGGTTATCCATGTTCTGGACGCCTCTCGCGCGGTGGGTGTCGTCAGCAACCTGCTGAATCCACAGACAAAGCCCCAATTTGAGGCGTCGGTTCGAGCGGATTACGAGAAAAAACGCCAGCAACACAGCGCGCGCACTCAAACACTCCTTTCGTTAGAAGAATCACGCCGGCGCGGTTTTCAATCCGACTGGACGAACGACACTCCTCCGAAGCCCTCGTTCACAGGGGTTCAGATAATTTCTTCGGAAGTAGATTCTTTAGCTTCGGTTCCCACATCCATTCGCGGTTGCGGCAAACCTGAGCGGGTCACGCTCGCCGAACTCATCGAACTCGTGGATTGGTCTCCCTTTTTTCACACATGGGAACTTCGCGGGCGTTATCCGTCGATCTTCGAACACTCCGATTACGGAAATGAGGCGCGCAAACTCTTTGATGAAGCGCAGACCTTAATCCAATTGATTCGCAACCGGAATTTGCTCACGCTCCGAGGCGCATATGGTTTTTTTCCGGCGAACCGTGTTGGGGACGACATCCATGTGTACGCCGACGAATCGAGGACCAAAATTGTCGCGACATTTCACTGCCTCCGGCAACAAATGAAAAAACGGGACGGAGATCCAAACTACTGTCTCGCGGATTTCATTGCGCCGCGCGTGATTTCCAAGGGCGAGACGGATCACTCACCCTGCCCTGACTACATCGGAGCATTCGCGGTCAGCGCCGGATTCGGCCTCGACGAGCTTGTTCAACGGTTCAAAGCAGATCTGGATGATTACAATGCGATCATGGCAGAAGCTCTGGCTGACCGGTTCGCCGAAGCGTTTGCGGAATTCCTCCACCGAAAAGTTCGAAAAGAGTGGAGCTTTGGCATCGGCGAGCAATTGAACACCGAACAACTCATCAACGAAGAGTACAGGGGAATTCGTCCCGCCGCGGGTTATCCAGCCTGTCCCGATCACACCGAGAAGCGCACTCTTTGGAACCTTCTAAATGTGGAAGCCCGCACTGGAATAAAACTGACTGAGAACTGCGCCATGTGGCCGGCCAGCAGCGTCAGCGGCCTTTATTTTTCACACCCCGAGTCCCGGTATTTTGGTGTTGGAAAACTCGATCGGGATCAGATTCTCGACTACTCCGACCGCAAAGGCATCAGTTTGTCCGAGGCCGAAAAATGGTTGGGTCCGAATCTTAACTACGAACCTCAGAACACTGCGGAAGCAGGGCCGTAACCCCGCGCCGGCAGTTTGGTTTTGGCTCCCGGCTTTCCAGGCCACGGCGCGTTTGATTAAAAATGCTTATCCGCTTTGTTGACAATCGCAGTGATTTGAGCTGCTGCGCCTCACAGAGGCGCGCTCCGGAGCGCGGGTCTGTGACCCGCAGCATCTTCGAAATGTCAACAAACCGGATACGCATAGATTAAGCGGCACGCTCCATTTAGCCGCCAGCTTTCCCCAGTTTTCGCGCGGTGCGGCTCGGAAGGCTGCGCGCCTTATGGGGACTGGCGATTCTCGCTTTCGTCGCGCCATTTTTTGATGAGCGGCATCTTTCGATCGGTCTCTTCAAGGAGCGCCTTCGCATCCTCAGGCGTGCGAACCACGGTCGTCCGCAGGAAAACCATCAATTCGACTTCGCGCGTAATCTTATCCTTTTTCTTGAACGCCCAGCCCAGACCCGGAATGCTCCCCAGAATCGGGGTCTTCCTCACGGTATCCGAAACTTGCCGTTGAATGATTCCGCCCAGAACCAGAGTTTCTCCGCTCTTCGCCTCAAGATGAGTTTTAAAATTTCGTGTGTCGAAGACAGCTCCGCCCAACACCGTCTGACCCGGAACGATGGAGGACGATTCAGCGTGGATCTTCAACGAGACGTCGCCGGATTTGTTGATATGCGGTGTTACCTCCAAGACCACTCCGACATCTTTGTAACCGATCTGGGTGTTCTGCCCGCCCAATTGATTCACTTGATTATTCGCGGGAATCGGCACCTGCTGGCCTACGAAGAGTTTTCCTGTTTCGTTGTCCTTGATGTTGATCTGCGGCTGTGCCAGCACGGTGGCGGCCGTGTTCTGTTTGAGAAACTGGACCAAGAAATCCATGCTGATCGTGCTCTCGAGAACCCCGGACTTTAAGTTCGCAAGCGCGGAAATGGCCGAACCCGCCCCACTGGAGTTCCCTGATGTCGTTCCTCCAAAACCTTTCGTATATTTCCCGCTGGACCCGATGATGAAAGAATTGTCGTAATCCGATCCGGAAAACACCTTGCTCCCGTCCGGAGACCACCGCACACCCAGTTTATCCAGATAATCACTGGAAACTTCAACAATCCTGGCCTCAATCAACACTTCTGACGTGGGAGCATCCAGGTCTTCAATCAACTTCAATACTTGTGGAAAATAGTGAACGTTCGCCGAGAGGAGCAGTGAGTTACTGCGCGGATCCGGAACAACCCGCACTTTGCCGACTAAATCGCTTACCGGACGAACGCTCCTTCCATCAGCCGTGCGCTGGTTATCCGGCTGACCTCCGAGCCAGGGGAAATATCCCTCTTCATCTGATTCCTCATCCAAATCAAAGTTCGCCGAAAGCGAATTCTGCTGGCCGCCTTGCTGCTGCGGATTTTGGTTTTGCTGTCTTTGCGGTTGCACGGGCCGCAACGGCGGTGATCCGTTCTTGGCGAAGAGAATATTGATACTCTTAGCAACATCTGAAGCAGTCGCGAATCGAAGCCCGATTCGAAGCGTGCTTTCTCCGGCCTGAGACGGAGCATCCAACTGCTTAAGGACCGCCTCCACAGCTTCAAGATTCTCCGGCGAATTGGACGTAACGATAATCGAATTCGAATAAGGTTCACTTGTAATTCGGACTTTTCCAAACATCCGGCCGGCGTCCTTATCTCGGGAACTGTTACCGGAATCGAAATAGTAGTAGTCAAAATAGCTGCGCTGCTCCTGTTTTTTAACGAACAATTCGTTCAGAACCGTCTCGATATCGACGGCGCTCACGTATTTGAGCGGATAGATTTTCGGGGCGAGGCTGTCGTCCGTCACGGGTTTGTCCAGTTCGCGAATCATCGCCCCGATGCCGTCGATGGCTCCAGGCGACGCCTGCACAATCACAGTATTTCGCCGTTTGTCAGCTACCACACTCACCTTCTTCCGGTTCTGATTGTTCGAGAATGGCGAGTAGTAATAAACATATCTCGAGCTCGAGCTCTGGTCCTGATTCAACTCCTGCAACTGCTCGGCAACATCCTCCGCATCCGCGTTCTTGAGCGCGAATGCCTGCATCACTCTCTCCTGCGCCTCTTCGGTATCCAGCTTCGTGGTCAATTTCTGAAGCTCCGCGAAATTCGCCTCGCTCGAGAGAACAATTAACGAGTTGGAACGAATATTGGCAGTGACTTCGATAATGTCCTTCAGGGACCTGCCACTCAACTTCTGATACAGGGGCGCAATCTCTTTCACCAAATCCTCGGCGCTCACATGTTTTAGCGCAATGACGCGAATCCCCACGTCCTGGGGTTTTGCCGCATCCAAAATATCGATCAATCTTTTGACCTCGCCAAGTTTCGACTTCGGAGCGGCGACAATCAATCGGTTGGACGTCCGATCAGGCCAGAGATGAATTTCTTGACCGGACATCTGCCCGCCTTTCGGTGGTGGAGGTCCTCCCGCCGGCGGGCTTGAGCTTGAGCTCACAACCATTCCAGGAGGCATTGATACGACTCGTGACGACTGCGAACTGCTCCCGGACGATCCTGAAGATCCAGGAGGAGGCGACGGACTCCCCGCTTGCGAATTCAATACGAGATTCAGCAAGCTTGCCAATTCCTCGGCTTCCAAATATCGCAACGAAAAAATTTCAATCACAGTGTCCGACACAGAAGCAATATCCAGCTCTTTGATAAGCTCCCCAATCAATCGAACGTTGTCCGTGTAATCCGTGACGATGATTTGATTAGCCCGGGTATCTTCGTCGATGGTCCCCTTTTCGGAGAGGACGCCCCGAATCTTCTCCTTCAATTCGCTCGGGAGAATATTTTTCAATGGAAACACTTTGATTAAGCGCTGCCGTCCCTCGGGAATCTCACCCGAGTTTCCATCCATGAGTTCGGGACTCATTTTGGGTTCCTGGCCCTCGGGAACAATCAAGATCGATTTGCTCGACTCGATTGTCGCAAAGCCTTCCAAAGACAGGGCGCGATATACAAGCGTCAGCGCCTCACGGACTTTGAGTTTCTTCGAGCTGACAATGGTTAACTGGCACTGAACGCGAGGGTGTTTGACGACGCTCTTGCCTGTAGTCTTTGCAAGCCACTGAACCACCATTTCGATGTTGGCTTGCTGAAAGCTCAAGGAGATCTCGTCGGAAAGTGACAATGCCTCTTCTTCCTCTTTTGGCTGGGAGCCAGCCACCGCTGGATTCGGGATTGTCGGTACGATCAATCCTTGCCCCGGCTCTATCGGAAGTGGCGGCGTCGAATTTGTCAAAACGGGTCCTGGAGCCGGTGCCGGCCCCGAGGCGGCTTCCGCCACCGCTTCGCGACTGCTGGAGGGCTCCGCAATCGGCGCAGTTACCTCACGCTCCGTTTGCGAATTCTGAGCGGCAATTTCTCTGGGTCCACCGCGAAAGAGCAATCCGTATGCGATCACAACGCAAAAGAAAGCAGCGAGCAGGCTCAGTTTGAATTTTGGACTATTCGTCAATTTCACTTTTCATTCTCCTTTTCTTTCGACAACAGGGTTTCTCCGCCGAAACCCGAAAAAATCGTCAATTCTTTCTTCTCTCCTTCATGTTCGATTAGCACTCGATTCGTGCCAATTTGCAGCAATTTGATTCCTCCCATTTCGCCACCCAGTCTTAACAGACTCGTTTGGCCGTTCGGTCCGCGCATCAACGCATCCAGGCCGGCAATCCCTAGAAGCGCCATCGGCGGCGGGCGGACAACCGGACCCAAGATTTCGCTCTGCACAATTTTGTCAACGGACTTTTGAATCGCGTCTGGAAGACTGGATTTCGTCCGTCCCGGCGGCATTCCTCGAACCGGCGCGCCCGGTATCTTGCTTGACGCCACGTTCACCGCTGCAACAGGAGGCGCGGGCGGGATCGGAACATGGACTTCTTTGAGCGGGCCCTGGCTCGCCGCAAGCCGCGCCGCATGAAACAGGACTAATCCCGCGAGCATCAGACAGACGATCTTGAGCGCTGATTCCAAGCGTTCAGACATTGCCGCCCCCTCCCTTTTGCCACTCCTCGAAGTTCAGAATGGCGATTGTCAGACTGACCTTGATCGCCCCGGGTTTCTTCGGATCAGGATCAATCTGAACCGAGTCCAACACCAACGGGAAATTCAAGCGCTCAACGGCGTGAAGGAACGCCATAATCGACTCCACCTGCCCTGATCCTTCCAATTGCATCGATGCCAACTCCTTTGCCGAAGAGCGCGCCGGAGACTCGCGCAAGGGTCCCAACTGAACACCTCCCGATTGCGCCGCCGCCTGAATTGCCGCGCTAATCTCGCCGACGACCGTCGCTTTCGAAACTCTGGAAAGATCGATGGGGATCGCCTTGCGAAGTTTCTCAAGCACCAGCACTTTGTCCTCATATTGCTGCAATTCCAACCGCGTGGAATTGGCTTCGCCGATCAGTTGACGGTAATCCGCGTGTCTCGACTCAAGACGTTTCCATGTCTTAAACCCGTAAAAGGCAGCGAGGTAGATCGAAATCGCAATTGCAGCGATTCGGATTGTCCGTTTCTCATGATCAGTCAGCGAGCGCATCACATTATTTCTCCAAACCCTTCCCATCCGGCGGTTTCTTTTCGCTTTGATTAACGGCAGATTCGGCCACTCGCCTCTGAACAATGTTCCATCGCGCGGTGATTCTCACGCCGATCTTTTGCCGATTCTGATCGGGATTTTGCTCCTCCACGCTGACGCTCGAAAACATTCCTGATTCTGTCAGTTTCGTCCGGAAATCGGTTGCCTGTTGCGAATTTCCCATTGTCCCCCGAAGCGATAACTCCCCGCGACGATTCAATGAAAGCGTTTCAAACCGAGCTCCTCGCGTGGCTGCATCCGCCAATACGGAAATTGCCTCCAAGTAAGGCGCCCGATTCGTATTCAAGAATTGCATAAACGCAACTTCACGATCGATCTCCGGAAGTTTGTTTTTCTCCGCCCTGATCTCCGACAATCTTTGCGCCAATTCAGGTTTTTTCACATACGCCTCAATGTATCGAAACGATATCGAACAGATCGCCAGCGCGGCGGCAAGGGCCGCCCATCTCCACCCCTTTTGCCGCACGATACTTTCCCCATCCGCAGTCTCCCGGACCTCCAGGGCCAAAAGCGATCCCGCTGCACCTTTCGCGGACGCAGTCATGAGACCTACCGTTGCCGCGGAGCGTCCAGTCTCGGCGGAGAATTCCGTCTGTTCCAATTCAACGGCTCCATCCAACGCCATTCGCAGCTCACTCGTGATAGCAGACAACTTTAGATTCTCTCCGGCAACAAACACCTTGCGTCCCGCCGGACTCCCTCCAATCAAGCTGGAAAGCCGCTTGGCCTCGTCCCAAACGGAACGGGTGGACAATTCTTCGCGGTTTGGATCCGATCCTAACTCACACTCGGCGCCTGACCTGCCCGAAGCGTCTTCATCTTGCGCGGCGGCGCCCTCGAAGGCGCGCCCAATGTTTCCAGTTCCCCATGGAAGAACATGCAACGAGACCGCCACGCCGTTCTCGAACAACACCAACTCGGACTGGTCACTGCCAATGTCGAGCACTGAATAGGAAATAGGCCGGTTTGAAAAAACCCGGTCTCTGGCCAGCGCTGCGACAGTGAAGACTGCCTTCACTCCGCTACCCGAAAGGATCTCCGAGTATTCCTCAATCACCTCTTTCTTAAGAGCCGCCACAAGAAGCTCCCGTGAACCGCGCGCTCCATCGCCATTCCGTTCGTTCGTACCGAGAAACTGGTATCCCCAAGCCAACTCTTCGGGCGGAAGGGGAAACTCGTTCTCAATCTGAAGGTGAATGAGGCGCGCCACTTCCTCTTTTGCCGCGGGAGGCAGTGTCAACCTCCTCAACGACACACCTCGGGCCCCAATCGCGCAGATCGCACGAACCCGCTTGCCTAGATTCTGTTTATCGAGAAAACCTCGAATCGCCGCGGTGATCCTCGCTTTGCCACTCTCGGACAAACACCCGTTTTCCAAGCGGTCAATTGGAACTTCAAACCCACCCGATTCGGCCAGTACTTTCAAAGTACTTTCGCCAAACTCGACGAAGAGCGAATATGATTTTCCCGATCCAAATGCGCTCATAAATCCTCCCGATAAGACAGCGTGTCCACTGAAGAACGGCCAACTCGGACGATCTCCTCGATCCGTTTACGCGCGCCCGTGGAGAGAACACGGCCTTCGCTCAGGATCCGGAATGTTTCTGATCGAACGCACAAAGCGGGCGCCGCCTCTTTCAAAACCGATCGAGACATTCCCGGCACTCGCAAAAGGTGTGCGACATTGGGCAGAAACCCGGCAGAACGCCTGTATGAGACTATTGCCTGAGAAATTTCGCGAGTTATTCCCCGAACACAAGCGAGCACCTCGGCGCTGGCGGTATTCACATTGATAGCGGCTGCCTGGTCTTCATCCGATCCGGCTGTTAGATGATCGGCAATTTCCATCAGCAGCTCTTCGCTGACGAGTTCGGGACCTGTGGTTTGCGGCGCCGACTGTGCGGGACCTCCTCGTCCGGGCTGTGGGACATCCACTCGACCGGCCGCGCGTCCGGATTGAATACGGTTTTCGTTCTGGGGAACCGAAGGTTGACCCTGAGGCGCTATCGCCCGAACCTCCAAAAGATCGACGAGATTCTTCAACTCACTTTGTCCGCGAAAAGCGACAATCGCTTTCGCAATATCCGCGGACATTCCCGGAATCGCTGCGAGCGCGTTCTCGTCCGCCGATCCGATGTTCACGCGGGCCTCGCCTTGAGCGTCCACGTCCTGAATCCCTGAAACAACTGTCACCAAACCGGACCAGCCTGCATCAAGGATTCCGTCACGATTATCCGGCGGGTTGGAATCATTTCCGTCATCCTCGTCCGAATCCAAAATGCCATTCTGATTTGAATCCTCACCCTTAAACAAGTCTTCGGGCATTCCGAGCACCATCAATAACTCGCGAGTCGTTTCGAACGGCCCGTCTCGAGGAAGATAAGGCGGCTGAAGGGCGGCGTAAGACTCGGCTTCCGCGCCCCCTTGCGTGACTTGGCTATCCGCATCGCGAAAATCGATTATCGCGGCCGCAATCTCCGGGGTCATCTCAGATAACTTCCCAATTTCCTCGGCTGAGGCACGATTCACGTTCAGACGGCTCTCTTCGTCGGTGATCCCGTATTTGATTCCCCCACCCTCGTCTCTTGTCCCTTGGCGAAAAACCCTAAATTCACCGCGCCCAAAAGGAATATCCTTAAAATCACTGGGAGAATCGTACAGCGCGCCCGAATGATTGTTAGAACTTCGCTTCCGATCAATCGCGTCGTGATAGAGCAGCGCTTTCGCTTTCTCGACTCCGGCAAGCGCCAAATAATGAGCCTGGATGCCGTCCCCGTGGTTCTTGACAACCAGAAGTTCAAGCCGAGTGCGATACAGGACCCCGACCACAATGACCGCTAGAAGGGCGACACACCATAGAATCCCGACAAGCACCGAGCCTGCTGAACTTCCGCGCGCAAATTCTCGATTAGGCGTCGTCCGGATCAACATTGGGTTGGAAATCCGCATCATGGTCTCGCCTCGGAAATAGGCGGCGCTGGAGATTGATTACTCTGATTTGAAGTCGATGAACCGTTCGATTCCCCTGATAGGGCCGGCGCGATAATGTTCAATCGGGCGACCGTCTGAAATACCAACGGAGGTTCCCGATTCTTAATTGCATCGGAATCCTTCGAAGCAGGCACGTTGTCCACCGCCGCCAAAATCGTGATACGCACCGCTTCAGGCATTCCGCTCAGATTCCCGGGATCCAAAATGGAATCGGATGCCCGGCGCTTGCCCTCGGAATCGCCCCAGTCGTCAAACCATTCAAAACCGTCGTAATACTCAAACCGCAAACCAAGCAGGTCTTCGGCAATCTCCTCGCGGCTGCCTCCCGACAGAGGCTCCGGATCGGGAGTCGGATCGCGCCTCCGCCAAAGGCTGTAGGAACCCGTCTCCCGGTTCTTATCCAGGAAGTAGCTTACTTCGCAAAAGTCCCCCTCGCGGGGAGCGCGGGGCGTGTAGTTGCGCGTCCCGAAATCGAGATTATCGGCTTCCACGTCACCCAGCATTCTCGACATTCCCAGAAACTCGAAATCCTTGGACAGCTTCGTCGCGCACCGCAGGTCCGCGGACATTAGAGACATGGCAACTCGCGCGCTTTGTGCCGCCCGGGATCTGGATTCGATCAATTTGTCACTCGAAACACCCCCTCTAAGGCATGCGTACGCGCTGATAAGAATAATTGCGGTGAGCGCAGAGCTGATCACAAGTTCGATGAGAGTGAAACCGGAATCGATTCGACATTTCGGAACCGGCGCGATGACCAGCCTCGAGGAACTCACCGAAGCTTCGTATCTTCCGCTGACTCCGCAATTTCGGGGCAAACGAATTCTTATCCTGTCGGACTTTTGCCGCCAGCGCTTAGCCGAAGAGAAATTCACGGTCGCCTCCTCTGGCGATTCGACTGAGATTGACTTCCGCTGCCTCCGAGATTATCAGCGGATGAATCGTAAGGCGCCTCGAACAACAAAGTCTCCAGCTCAAAGATCGGTTTTCCGGATTCAGCGTTCGCCACCATAACCGTCACTTCGAAAAGACCCTCCACCGAGGTTTCCGTCACCGACTGTTTCCATCGATAAAGCGGCAGGTTTGCGCCACAATCTCCCTCATCTTCCCCATCCTTCAAGAAGCCGTCGGCTCGAAGCAACTCGATGCGACCCGCGGCAATCAACGCGGCCGACGTCTGCACTTCGGATTCTTTGTTCGCGAGGAGCGCGGCGGTTAGTCCACGTGTCAAACCCACCACGCTCAGACCAAAGATCAGAATCGCGCACATAACTTCGACCAGCGAGAATCCATCCGTTTTGTGTCTGCGATTCATTTGCGGTCCAAATCAACAATCCGGACCCTTGCGGTAATCGGATTGATGCGTAATGCGATGCGGAAGCCTTCAGCGTCTTCAAGCACAACTTCTTTGCTCTCTGCCGTGCCATCCGGAAAAAACCGGATAGTCCAACCACCAGGATCATCCGCCGAATCTTGCGCGAATTTCGATCCACTGTTCGAGGTCTCCGTATTCGGCAACTCTTCCGTGGCTTGCTCGGTGAACCGGATATTCACCGAAACTCGCGGACTAAACTCTCCTTTGCTCCCTGGGAAATCCCGCCTCTCTGGCGCGACACCAGAAACTCCAGTACTCGAAACCTCGCTTTCGACATAATAGGTGTTCTCTTCGGGATCGATTCTAAGCCGATGCACCTGATTCAATGTAACCGACCGGCTGTACGCCAAACTGATCGCGGACGTAAAATTCCGTCCGACCGAGCGCAAGAGGCTGTCCTCATAGGTCCCTTTCATTTCCAGAATCATCACCGCGCTCATGATTGCGATAAGCACGAGTACCACCATCAATTCAACAAGCGTAAAGCCAGCAACCTTCGACGTTTTCGTTGAATTTTCTTCGAGCCTCATTGCATTTCACATCGCTTTCAAACCGCGTCTATTCCGCCTGAATAAAACGTAAGGCAGCTCCCATCCAATAGCCGCATCTACCAATTCCCAAGATCCGCGCCTTCGGCTTCGCCGCCGTCAGCGCGGTCCGCCCCCTTCGACCAAATGTCGAAGCTCGTCTGGTGATGAATCCCCGGATTTCGGTACTGGTAGGGATTCTCCCATGGATCCGGACGAAGTACCTTGATGTATGGCCCGCGCCACTTTTTTTCATCGTTTGACGGAGCTTCAACCAAGACTTTGAGTCCTTCATCCGAGGTCGGGTGACGGTCCATGTGGATATTAAATCTCTCCAGTGCAGACTCGAGTTCGGCAATATTCGCTTTTGCCGTGCTCACCTTCGCCTCATGGGTCGTGCCTATGAATTGCGGGAGAATGGTCGCCGCCAGGATCCCGAGGATCACCACAACGACCATAATTTCGATCAGGGTGAAGGCATCGGACCGTTTCGAATCAATCTTAAGTTTCATCACATTTGTCCTACACAGCTAAGACCAGGAACCTTCCCATACGTTTCGCAAAATCCGCAGCTTCGCCTCACAATCGTGACAGATCGCGTCACTTTCACGACGGACGAACGTCGGAGATCCCGAACTAATGAATCGCCTGGCTCATCTTAAAAATCGGAAGCAGCAGAGCGATTACCATGAATCCCACTACAGCTCCCACGACCAGAATCAACGCCGGAGCCAGCAACGATACCATCACCTTGGTTCGCGCGCGCATCTGACGTTCCTCAATACTCGCCACTTTCAGCAACATTTCGTCCAGTCTCCCTGTCTCCTCGCCCACGCCAATCATCTGAACGACAGTTTTCGGGAACACACCCAATTTCCGAAGCGGTGCCGCAAGCGAATCCCCTCCCCGAGTCTCCTCCGAAACTTGAGCGATCATTCCCGCCAAAACCACATTTCCAATGGTGTTTTCAACAATTTTCAGAGCTGGAAGAAGCGAGACGCCACTTTTCACCAACGTTCCGAGAGTCCGAGCAAATCGACTGAGCGCCGCCGCGCGAAACACAGATCCCAATATCGGAAGACTGAGTTTGCAGCGGTCCAAGAGCACAACTCCATCGGGCCTCCGGAAAAACCATCGTGCTCCGACCACAATCGTCGCAAAAACAATCAGCAATCCCGGCCAGTAACTGTGCAGCAGTCCGCTCACTCTGAGAAGAATCAGTGTGGGCAGAGGAAGGATATCCAACATCTCTTCCAGCATGCCGAACAGCCGGGGGAGCACCACGGTTAGAAGGATCCCAACGGTGAACACACCGAAAACCATTACAAACGCAGGGTATGCAACCGCCGCTACGACCTCACTACGCACTTCGTCCTCATGTTCGAGCAAGCCGGCCAAATCCGTCATGACCTTTTGCAGGGCGCCGGCTTCCTCTCCGACACGCACCATGCTCACATAAAGTTTGTCGAAAAGTTGAGGATGCTCCTCCATTGCGGCGGATAAGGACGCGCCCTTTCGAACCGATTCGGAAATCTTCCGCAACACCTCTTTCAGCGCCGCATTCTCCTCTTCCTCACCCAAACCGTCCAATGCTTGGGGTATCGGGATGGCCGCTTCCAACAGGACCGCCAGCTCTCCTGTCAAAGCTGTGATTTCTTTCCTGCGAACGCGCGAACCCCATCGAAAGCCCGGTGAAACGCCTCCATTCGACGACGGCCTTCGAGCAGTCTTCTCCTCACCCTTCAAGCACGCTTGCAAATTCGATGCGAAAAGACCGCGCTGCCCCAGAAGCTGAAGTGCCTGTTTTCGGTTCTCAGCGTCGATCACACCTTGAACGGATGCGCCGGTTGACTCAACTGCCTGGTAACGAAAGGAGGTCATTCCTCTGAATCTCCGGCGGCTACTCTGGCCACTTCTTCCAACGAAGTAATTCCTTCCGCCGCTTTCCGAATCGCGTCCTGCCGGATCGTGATCATGTTTTTCTGAGCCGCTGTCTTGATTTCAGCACTGGACCGCCTTTGCAGGATCAACTCCCGCAGCTCCTGATCAATCGAAAGCAACTCGAAGATTCCGACTCGACCGCGGTAGCCCGTTCCACGACAAGCTTCGCACCCCTTGCCTTTGAAAAATCTTCCGTCGATCCGATCGCCTCCAAGCGTCTTCAGTTTGGCTTGAACAGAGGCTGCCACAGGACTCTCCGACTTGCATTCCGCGCATATCCCCCGAACAAGCCGCTGCGCGAGAACTCCCTCGAGTGAGGACGAAATCAGGAATGCCTCCACGCCCATGTCGAGCAGCCGCGTCACCGCTCCCGCTGAATCATTGGTGTGAAGTGTGCTGAATACTTGATGCCCGGTCAGAGCCGCTCGGATCGCGATCTCGGCTGTCTCCGAGTCTCTGATCTCCCCCACCATGACAACGTCAGGATCTTGCCGAAGGATAGCGCGCAGCCCGCTGGCAAACGTGAACCCCCTGCTTGGACGCACCGGAATCTGAGCGACACCGGCGAGTTCGTATTCGACCGGATCTTCGATCGTAAGGATTTTCTTCTCGGGCGCGTAGATCCCGCTGAGAATCGAATAGAGGGTCGTGGTTTTCCCGCTGCCGGTGGGCCCCGTCGCCAAAAAAAGACCGTGTGGTTTCTCCACGAGTTTGCCCAAAAGCAACGATCGTTCCTCGTCCAATCCAAGTTCCCGAGGCGTCAGCAATTTCGAGTTCTTCTCCAAGAGCCGCAAAACCATGCTCTCTCCGTAGATGGTCGGCATTGTTCCGACACGGATATCGACTCTCACACCCCGATGATGAATCTGGATATGCCCGTCTTGCGGCAGATACCGTTCGGCGATATTCATGTCCGCCATAATCTTGACTCTAGTGTAGTGTCTCCGAAATGTCTATACATTCGAAATCTTCGCTTTTCGGCCTTTTTAGGCCACATTGTGCCTCGGCGTATGTATAGTTATTTGAAAGACACTACACTAGAGACAAGCGCGGCATGAAGATTCTTGGGAGGAGGCGGTTTTTCCTGCAGCAGTCCGTCAATTCGGTATCGCAATTGGAGAGACTGCTCGAAGGGCACCAAATGAATATCGCTCGCCCGCTCTTTCAATGCCGTCGAGATAATCACATTGACCAGGTTGATGACCGTGGGTTCGTTGGCCATCACCTCGATATCATGCAAATTCCCGCCATCCGCCGCCGGACCGTGCTCCGGGTCGAGGTTCTCAAGCATCTGCTCCACCGTAACTCGATAACACTCCGCGATTCTCTCGAGTAGTCCCGAAGCCGGCACCATGGATTCTTCCACTTCCAAGCCAGTCAAGAGCCGGATGTCGTCGATCACCCTCTGATTTCCGGGATCGGAAGTTGCAACATGAAGGGTTCCGTTTCGGATCCGAATGGGCAAGATGCGATGTCGTTTTACGAAATCGGACGGAAGAGTCCGCAACACGGTTGGAGCGATATCCACCTTTAAAAGCGATTCACCAAGCGACTCTGACGAATTGCGGGAGCGGGATTGCGCCGCTCCGAGATCCTCAGAGTGTGATCCCGAACCGTTCAGAATTTGACCGAAGTCCTCTCCCGCCTCGTCTTTCATTTGCAAGTAATCCCCGATAGAAAACTCTTTCCGCAAACCGCTTACCAGTTCCACCTATTCTGAATTCGAACACCGATTCGACGGAACGGTTTCCAAACATTTTCCGCGGAATATACTCATAGACGGCCAAGATTAGATAAAGTTCAAATTATTTACGATTGCGTGCCAAACGTCTGATGGCTGGATCAACGTCGTAGGTTTTTATGGAGGACCCGCCGCTTTCGTTCAAACGTAGAGAGCCGTTTGGAGTTCGTGAACGAGCACGCTTATGAGCGGGTAACGCCGATCCATATCCCGCTCCAAGCACCGCAAAACGGATTTCTCGAGCGCTGCCGGAATGTCCGCGTTCAGCTCGCGTGGAGGTACGAAATCGATGCTTCGATCTAATTGCTTTCTCAGAATTTCGTCCGGAGTATCTCCGATGAACGGCTTCCGGCCTGTCAAAAGTTCATAGGCGGCCACACCAAACGAGAACACATCGACACGGTGGTCGAAAGGCTGCCGTTGCAATTGTTCGGGGGCCATATACGCCGGGGTACCCGGATTGTCGGAACTTTTCTTTGGCTTTTCGGGGCGGGGCTGAGCAAGGTCGAAATCGACCAGCCGAACTCCGGCGTTTCGCGTCACGAGCACGTTCTCCGGCTTGAAGTCCAAATGCATATACCCGCTGTCGTGAACATGTTCCACGGCAATCGCCATATCGATCAGAATGTTTCCGATATTCTCCCTTAGGACCAAATCATCGCGGGCGGCCAATTGTTTCAAATTGGACGCTTCGACATACTCCATCAACAGGTAAAGCCACTTTCCAATCTTACCATGTTCGACATATCCAATTACATAATCGTGCGCATGAATCTCCGAAAGGATTCGGCATCCGCGCAAAAAACGTTTCTTGGACTTGAAACTGAAGAGCGAGGAATCGCGAAGACGGCGCAACGCGAACGGTTCTCCTTTTGAATTCGTGGCAAGCCAAATATCGGCCATTCCTCCACTGGCAATCAACTCTTGGAGGTAGTACCGCCCGAACTGTCCAGGCTTGGAAAGCTCTTCAGCGTCAGTCTCACTCATCGCGTTGCAACGAAAATCTCTCGAACACCGCGTCTTTAACAGCTTGCAATTCCCATGCCAACATAATTTAAACTCCTAAGGAAAGTGAGTTGTCTTTTTCTCGTTCATTTTGGGAGGGTGAGACTCCTGTCGAACCCACGCTTGGGGGGATTCCAGGGTTCGGCAGGAGCCTCACCCTCCCATAGATGGACGGCGTTGCTGCAAAAGCACAGCCCCGCCGGAATCGAGAATCTCAAAGAGAACGTTCCATAACGATCCATGAGACCAATCCGAGCCATCTTGGTTTACATTCTGTCTGTCTTTGTCGGAGGCGCGCTTCTCGCCCCGTGGCTTTACGGAGCTGCCCAGGGATTGGCCCAGCTCAGCCCGTCTCTCCAGTTCCTAGCCGAGAAACCGTTTCATCGATACGTCAGCCGATCCTTAATGCTGATTGCTGTTGCGGGCCTTTGGCCGTTTCTCCGAGCGATCGGCATCAGAAGCTGGATTGACCTTGGGATTCGAAGGGATCCTCTAGGATGGAGAGCCGTGAGCCACGGTTTCTTGCTCGGTTTTGGATCTCTGGCCTTAATCGTATTCATAGCCCTCCTCTGCGATGCGCGGTCACTGGCGTATCAACATACTTCGGCAAGGATTCTTCGACACTTGTTCAATGCGGGTCTCGCCGCCATCGTGGTTTCGCTTCTTGAGGAGGTGCTTTTTCGCGGTGCCATCTTTGGCGGCCTGCGAAGGGTAATGGCCTGGCAGCATTCGCTTTGGGTCAGCAGCTTCATTTACGCGCTTGTGCATTTCCTCGGCCGAGCCGAACCGGTCGAATCGATCCGTTGGACATCCGGATTTTTGGCTCTTGGCACGATGGCGGCGGGTTTCATCCATTTTCAGGAACTCGTGCCCGCTTTTGTCAACCTAGCGCTGGTGGGCATGATTCTCGGTATCGCCTTCCAGAGAACTGGAACACTCTATTTCTCGATTGGGCTCCATGCAGGTTGGATATTTTGGCTGAAATCTTACGGTTTTTTGTTTGCTGAAAAAGGCTCTCCAATGAGATCTGTTTGGGGAAGTAACAAACTCATTGACGGATGGCTCGCCATGCCCATTCTGCTGTTGCTCTTGGGTTTCGTTCTGCGCAGGCATTTCGCAAGAGACTCGGATCCGGCAAAAGGAATGGATTAAATCATTTCGATGGTACCTTCTCATTCCAAAATTAAACTGGTGAAAGCATCAGGTGGCGGACGCTGGGAGAAGCATCGGAAGGGACTAAAATCGTGGCTTGATGCAGTCCTGTCCTTTATCTACCCTGACGCCTGTCAAGTTTGCCGTGTTCAACCCAGTGCAGCTCATGCGGGATACGTCTGCGAACAATGCCGCAGCAGTGTGCGGTATATCAAGCCGCCGTTTTGCGACCGATGCGGCTTGCCGTTCTCGGGGGACATTACGTCCCAATTTGAATGCGCCAACTGCCGTGAGCTGGAGCTCTGTTTTACTTCCGCCCGGGCAGCCGTTGCCGCTTCAGGAGTCGTTTTGGAAATATTGCATCGCTACAAATACCAACGGGCGCTTTGGTTCGAACCGTTCTTGGCGCGGCTCCTCGTCGAGAAATCGGCCCAAAGCCTTCAACAAAAGGACTGGGACCTCATTGTCCCGGTCCCGCTCCACCCATTGAAAAAACGCGAACGTGAGTTCAATCAAGCGGAGCGACTGGCAAAACGCTTGAGTCGGGCGACCGGAATACCCATATCCTCGGTGCTCCTTGAAAGGGCGACTGCGACACAGACGCAAACACGTCTTTCGAGATCTCAGCGCGCAGTCAATGTCCGCAGCGCTTTCCGCGTCTGCGGCGGAAAAGACCTCAACGGCCAACGAATCGTTTTGGTGGATGATGTACTCACGACCGGAGCTACCACGAGTGCGTGCGCCAAAACTCTCCGCGCGAAAGGCTGCGGACAAGTCTCTGTCTGGACCGTCGCGCGCGGCATGTAGGTTCCAAGAATCGATTTAAAAAATGGCGACAACTTCATTCACCAAAAAGACCCTCGGTGTAGAGGCTACCGACACAACCAGCTCCAAGCAAAAGGACACCGCGCAACACTCCTTCCCGAAGAAACCGAAAATCGCGTCATCGAAAATGAAACGACGCGAAATTCCCGAGGGTTTATGGACCAAGTGCCCCAAATGCTCGCTCATGCTTTACGACAAGGAGCTGGACGAGAATCTCAAAGTCTGCAGGCAGTGCAGCCATCATTTTCCCATCAGCGCCCGGGAACGCATTCATTCGCTCGTGGAGACTTGTTCGTTTCAGGAAATGGACGCCGACATGACGAGCGTTGACGTTCTGAAATTCACCGGCGTCGCCTCCTACACGAGCAGACTGGAGTTTTACCAAAAATCAACAAACCTCAAAGACGCAGTCATCACCGGGATCGGAAAAATCAACTCCATTCGCGTCGCTCTGGGTGTCATGGATTTCCACTTCCTTGGCGGATCCATGGGTTCGGTGGTCGGGGAAAAACTGACGCGCCTCATTGAGGCTGGCACCGACAAAGGACTTCCGATTATCATTGTGTCTTCCAGCGGTGGAGCTCGAATGTACGAGGGTATGCTCAGTCTCATGCAAATGGCAAAAACCTGCGCGGCTCTCGCGTACCACGCAAAGGGCAAGCTCCCGTTCATCAGCGTATTAACAAATCCAACGACAGCGGGCGTGATGGCGAGCTTCGCTACCGTGGGCGATCTCATTCTGGCTGAACCCGAGGCGATGATCGGGTTCGCGGGCCCTCGAGTGATTAAAGACACCACTCAATCCGAGCTCCCGCCCGGATTTCAGACAGCGGAGTTCCTCCTCGAGCGCGGACTCATCGACGCGATTGTTCTCCGCAAAGAAATGAAGGCCAAACTTTCCGATTACCTCGACTTCCTCACGCACGGACGCAAGGCTGAGTCCAACTGATCATCGCCAGCCTGGCGCATCTACGAGTGAGTTCGGAAATCGCATGGCGACGATTTGGGTCCTATCACAACCTTTGACGGCGTCATCGGTACTGGATAATCTGCGCGCTGAAAGTGGTCTAGTGATTATTGCCGGGGCAGTCGTTTCATGCACAAAGTACGTGATGCTTTATTAGAGGTCGTTATCATTCTTCTGGTGGGCGGACTCATCGGTGCGGTTCTCGCCATAGTTTCCAACCTATTTGTGATGGGTGTTCAATGGTTTGGGCTCCAACGTGAAGTCAGCGATCTCCTCTCTCTGACAATTGGCGGGCAAACAATTTCTTTTTCCAGTGTACTCTTTCTGTGGGCTGCGGCCGCGGTTGTTGTGGTTTTAAAAACCGGTTTCGGAATTGGTCGTTGGGCCGGCCCTGCGGATTCGATGTATGCCGCACATCAAGTTAATGAGCCGCTGGATATCAAAACCGGGCTTACCTCTACTCTAGCAGCCTTTGCCTCGGCAAGTGGCGGTGGCTCAGTCGGTCAATATGGACCAATTGTTCATTTTGGCGCGACTATGGGGATCTGGGTTAAGCGCTTTGTTTCAAGTCGTTTATCCCATGAAGTGTATCTTGGCTGTGGTGTTGCGGCAGCAATTTCCGCGGGGTTTAACGCACCAATTGCTGGGGTCATTTTTGCCCATGAAGCTATTCTTCGACACTTCTCTGTGCGCGCCATTGCACCAATCACCGTCGCATCAGTCTCCGCCAGCGCCTTGGGCAATCAATGGTTTCCTCATAGAACAACATTTGAGATTAGCAGTGTCGTGCCACCTCTCGCCGAGATTGTTCCGGTCCTAGTTGTTTTGGCGCCGATGTTTTCATTAATCGCTGTGTGTTTTATGTGGGCACTGCGCTACTCCGCTCAGAGCGCGGCAAAAATCAAAACATCACCAATACTGCTCCCGTTTATTGCGGCGACAATTTGTGGCTTGGTCGGGGTTTGGATTCCACAGATACTCGGCCTGGGAATTTCGAGTATTAATGACATGATCGCCGGAGAGTTCGCCCTGTCATTGCTGCTTACAGTGTTGATTGCGAAAGTCCTTATGACGGCGCTATGCATTGGCTTTGGTCTGTTTGGTGGCGTTTTTTCACCCTCTCTATTTATAGGCGTAGCCGCCGGCGCGCTCGCAGGTCAGCTCCTGGTGATGTTCGGGTTTGCGGATATCGCCAGTATTATTAGTGTTGCGGGCATGGCTGCGGTTAGCTCGGCCGTCATCGGTGCGCCGGTTTCGGCGGTGTTGATTATTCTTGAGCTAACTCAGTCCTATCAGTACGCGGTCGCGGTAATGATCGCGGTGATGGTGTGCAGCCTGATTACCCATCGCCTGTTTGGACATTCGATTTTTGACCGGCAGTTGCTGGATCGTGGCATTGATTTGATCAAGGGCCGTGAAGCGATCGCGCTCAGTCAACAATCCATCGCCTCATTTGCCAGCCAAGATTATGTGCGTGCTGAACCTACAACTACTGGCAATCAATTACGCCAAGAAATGAAAAGTCGCGGGCATACCGAAGCCTATGTCGTGGATGATGGTGGTCAGCTCCTAGGCAAAGTTTCTATTTATGAAGCCATAGAATGTGCCGACGGCAGTATTAGTGATTTTATGGACACACGGCCGATGACGCTGTACGCCCACAACAGCCTTGCCGAAGCGATGGCCAAAGTCAGTCAATTTGTCGGTGAAAGCCTACCCGTGGTGAACGCGGAAACCGGTAAGCTGGAAGGAAGTCTTGCTGAAGGCGCGCTTTTTCAAGCAGTTATAGATGTACAAAACCGAGCACGAACTCTTGAGCGCACCTAAACTGGTCCGTTCTTTTTCTTGGCGCATCGCTCTGTCTTCCGCTGTTTCCCCAATTCGATTTCGAGCAAAACTTGCGCATTGCACGAACTCACCACAAGATCTCCGGGTTTTAATGCTGACAATTTCTGAAATTACGAAGGCTTTTGGCGGGCGAACTCTCTTCGAGAATGTTTCGATTCAAATTAATCGCGAAGACAGGATTGGGTTGGTCGGACCGAACGGCGCGGGAAAGACCACGCTGTTTTCCCTTATTCTGGGAGCTGAATCACCCGACAAAGGGTCCATCGCGATTCAACGAAACACTGTACTCGGGCATTTGCCACAGGAGAGCGCTCCCGCAGGCGAGGAAACGGTACTGGAGCTAGCCACGGCCATAAACCCGGAGTTCGCGGAGCTGCGCAAATTGATGCGTGAGGGTGCTGCCACACCGCAAACAAACGGATCGCCACAAATTCTTGACGATTCAGAAACGCACGGTGCCGACCATCTGAAGGCAAAATTCGAAGCGCTGGGAGGTTCCCGATTGGAAGCGCGCGCCAAGCAGATTCTCAACGGACTGAGTTTTCGGGACCGGGATTTCGAACGCCCCCTCCGTGAGATGAGCGGTGGATGGATCATGCGCGCGCACCTGGCGCGATTGCTCGTGCAGGAACCGGATCTGCTCATGCTGGACGAACCCACGAACCACCTGGATTTGGAAGCTCTCCTTTGGTTTCAAGATTACCTGAAGCGTTATCCCGGGGCGGTCCTGATGATTTCTCATGATCGCTCCTTCTTGAATCAACTCGTTCAGAGCGTCGTCGAAATTCGACTCGGCAACCTCGTCCGCTTTCGAGGGAACTACGACGACTACCTTGTTCAGCGCAAGGCCAAGGACGAACAGCACCAGGCGGCCTTCGATAATCAACAGCGCGAGATCACCCGGCTCATGGGATTTGTGGAACGTTTCCGCGCGAAGAACACAAAGGCATCCCAAGCGCAAAGCAAGCTCAAGCAAATTGACCGAATGGAGAAGATCGATGCTCCGGCGGCAGACGAACAGACAATTCATTTCCGCTTTCCGCAACCCGCGCGAAGCGGTCGCCGGGTCATCCGGTTAACCAATATCGACCATGCCTACGGTGAAAATGTCGTTTATCGCGGATTGAATTTTGAGGCCGAACGAGGTCAGCGCATTGTCTTGGTGGGCCCAAATGGCGCGGGCAAATCCACCCTGCTCAAACTTCTTGCAGAAATTCTGCCCGTTCAATCCGGCACTCACGAACTCGGTTATCAAGTCAAGGCGGGTTACTACAGCCAGCATCGCATTGAAAACCTCGACCCGGATCAGACAGTCCTGGAAGAGGGATTGAGCACACCTCAGCGAGTCACCGAGCAATCCGTCCGCACAATTCTAGGATCCTTTCTCTTTCGCGGCGACGACGTGTTCAAGAAGGTGCGGGTCCTCAGCGGTGGGGAGAAAAGCCGATTGGCCCTGGTCAAACTGCTCCTCGATCCGCCAAACCTCCTGTTGATGGATGAACCGACCACACACCTCGATATGGCGAGCATTGATGCTCTAGTGATTGCGCTCTCGCAGTATGAAGGTACGCTCATATTCATCAGCCACGACGTCTATTTCATTCGAGCGATTGCCAATCACGCGGTCCACGTTAACGATGGACGTTTGACAGCCTATCCCGGCGGCTATGACTATTATCTGCAGAAATCCACCGCGGATGCCGCGCGCCGCGCCGCGCTAGAGCCAGTCCCAAGAAATGGCGCGCCCAACAAAACCCCAGATGAACGTCCTGGTGTCAAATCAAAGGATCAAAAACGGCTGGAAGCCGAACAACGGCAGATCCGCTATCGACAAAGGAAAGGCCTCAAAGACACCGTCGATCGTTTGGAATCGGAAATAGCAAAGTTGGAGAAACGGCAACAGGAACTCACCACTCAACTTGAAGATCCAGTCACGTATGAGACACCGGGATTACCTGTGAAGATCAATCGCGAAGTCTCCGAGATCCAGGATCGGCTTGAGGAAGTAACTGCCGATTGGGAGAAAATGGGAACGAAATTGGCAGAGCTTGTGAGCAACGACGAAAAATGAACCCGGCGTGAAGAATCTCGTCTATTTCGATCTCGAAACTCAGAAATCCGCGGATGATGTCGGCGGTTGGAGCAATATCCGCGACATGAAAATGAGCATCGGAGTTACCTACAGCACCAAGCGCGGAGGCTACAAGATTTATGGCGAGAAAAATGTTCACGACTTGATCGAGGAACTGCTGAAAGCGGATCTTGTGATCGGATTCAACAATCTCCGATTTGATTATGAAGTTTTGCACGGCTACACAGTGATGGATCTGACTCAAACGCCCACCTTGGATCTCCTGATCGAACTCCAGAAAACGCTCAACCACCGCCTCTCACTGGACAGCATCGCTGTCTCGACTTTGGGCGTGGAAAAAACTGCCGAAGGATTGCAGGCGATTGAATGGTTCCGGCAGGGCAAACTTCTGGAGATTGCGGAGTACTGCTGTTACGACGTGAAAATCACACGCCTGGTGCATGAATACGGCTCCGCGCACAAACAGCTATTCTATCAAAACCGCTTTGGAAATCGCGTCACCGTTCCGATTTCATGGTGAGAGCCCGTTTAGGAAACAGCAGGAGCTGATAAAGGGCCTCACTTGCTGCCGTTTCCCCAAGAGAAATGGGTCTCGTCACCGCGACTCCTGCGAGACTCATGGAGAACCTTCATTTCTGAGCAGCGGCAACGGCAAGTGTCGTTTTCCGTAATCGGTTGGAAAGTTCGCGTGCAATGTTGCGCATGACCACCATTCCCAACTGCGGTTCCTGTTGAGCGAGCATATTGAAAGCCGATCGCTGAATGATCAGAAGAATGCTGGCGTGATGGGCTACGGCGATTGCCCCCCGAGCCGCGCCATCTAGGAAAGCCAGTTCGCCCAGGATTTGGCCGCTGCCGATCGTTGCGATCGGTTTTGAGTTTTCGTTCAGCACGATATCCACAGCCCCGCGCATCACCACGTAGGCCTCTTTACCGGAATCGCCCTTGTCGAAGATCTTTTCACCGGCCTGATAGAGTTTCTGAGTAAAGAGCCGCGCCATCTTGCGCAATTCCCCATCCCCGAGACCTTCGAATATCGGCAGTCCCCGAAGCAGGTTGATAATCGCGACACCGAGCTTCTGATCCTGGAAATTCCGGTCCACGATGTCCACGATTGTGCGGACACTCGGTGTGAACTGGGTGTCATCCTGGGAATAGACTATGTTCAGTTTCACCATCTTGACGACGTCCGTGTAAATCCCGGACTGAATATAGAACTCGGCCAGATAAGCGATTGGCACGAAACCGAGCTGTTCCAGGGTCTTTAACAGCCTCCGGGCAGTCACGAGAATGTCCACCTCCACATAAGCCGCGCTCAACTGTTCTTGCCCGATCTTGAGCATGTGACGAAGGACCGCTCCCAACGAAAGATCGTCGGTCGCAAAAGAAGTCACCAATCTCAGGCACCGGTCAAACGGATCAACCGTATAGGCCAGGCCCGCCGTGACAACACCATCCCGTTTTCCAAGAATCGCCCGGAATGGAGCTTTGCTGCCGGTTCGCAAATAGCCGAAACCCATGTTGAAACTTCCAGAAATCTCGGTCCGATTTCCGTCGCCTGGAACCAGGCTCTTGAATTTCTCGAACTCTTCGATTGTTGTGTCCGAACACTCCGTCTCGGTTTGCAGCGGATAACCCGCCGTCCCATCCTGAATCGAGATTGGAAATGGTATGCCCAGATTCGACAACACTACAGACGACAGTTCCTTTACCTGAGGCAAAGCGTCGGAAAGCGGCAAACGGGCAAGCAACTCCGGGCGGGCGACGCGAACAAAAAAAAGCGCGCCCTCTCGAACGCGGTTCATGTGCTTAAAAGGCTGGTACCCCACGCACGCGTATCCCAGCTTTTCAAAAAGAACCAGTTCGTCGTAGTTATGCGCCAGAGCTCGCGCCACGCAGTGTTGCTTGCGCTCCCGCGTCAATTCGGTCACTTTCCTCAGTAGCTCGCCCGCCGATCCGTCCGCATAGCTCTCGGGGCGGAAAAGTTGGCGACCCAAATTGGCGATCGGATTGGTGTTGCTCAGCAGCGGAGGAAGAATTGAAATCGCGCCATTCAATTTGCCGTTTGCCTCAACGACCCAAGTTTCCATATCCGAGGCCGGCCCGAACTGCGTCAAGATCCAGGACATGTCATAGACTTGCTTGTCCGGATAATCCTCGCCGAGCACAACCTTGATCAAATCGAGGTATTGCGGCGCATCGTTGGTCGCAGCCAGACGGACAATAGAACCCATGAATGCTACTTGCGACAGGCTCCGGTTGCAGTTTAACGCTGCGAATCCGTTCCTGATTGGTGCCCGCGACAGGATTTGAACCTGTACGATGTTAATCACTAGAACCTGAATCTAGCGCGTCTGCCAATTCCGCCACGCGGGCAATTGATAATCCGCAACTTACCAATTACAACTCGCAGGTCAAGCGGGGTTTGAGACTCCCGGAGGATATCGAGAGAATCGCCACATTTTGGTTGCCGGAAAATCGCAGGGTGAAACTCCTATCGAACTGTGGAATCTTCACGAATCCACCATCCCGATCGGAATACCGCTTCGGATGAAAATGCCATTTCGATCACGGTCTTCGTTTTGCCGGGAGGGCGAGACTCCCGTCGAACTCATTCTTCGGCGATTCCAGGGTTCGGCGCGAGCCTCACCCTCCCATTTTCCGGGTAACCGCATGGAACGTTCAATGTTGGGTGTTGGGCGTTGACCTTATTTCCACAATTGTTCGCCGTCCCGGCCCTGCAATTCCATCTGACGCTGGACCATATCGTAATAATTGCCCCGGGCACTCATGAGTTGCTCGTGCGTGCCGCGCTCAATGACACGCCCGTCCTCCATCAGCAGAATCAAATTGGCGCGGCGGATGGTCGAAAGCCGATGGGCAATCACGAAGGTCGTTCGGCCGGCGAGGAGCGTGGCCATGGACGCCTGGATGAGCTGCTCGCTCTCCGTGTCGAGATTGCTGGTCGCCTCGTCGAGGATGAGAATTTGGGGCGCCGCAAGGACCGCTCTGGCAATTGCCAGCCGCTGGCATTGTCCGCCGGAAAGTTTGACACCACGCTCGCCAATGAATGTCTCGTACTGCTCGGGAAGTTTAATGATGAATTCGTGCGCATTGGCGCGCCTGGCGGCGTCTTCGACTTCGGGATCGGTGGCATCGTGCCTGCCGTAAGCGATGTTGTCCCGCACCGATCCGTCGAACAAGAAGACGTCCTGCTGTACAATAGCCAGCAGGTCGCGATATGTGCTCAACCGGAAGTCCCGGATATCGCGGCCATTCAGCAGAATACGCCCCCGCGTGGGATCGTGAAAACGCGCTACCAGATCCGTTACGGTCGTCTTCCCGGCGCCGCTCCGCCCCACCAAAGCGATTACGGAACCGCCCGGAACGATGACGTCGAAATCGCGGACCACGGGGAGTCCCTGCCGATATTCAAACTCGACGTTCTCGAACCTGATTTCCCGAACGACCTGCGGCGCATCACAGGCGTCCGGTTTGTCAGGTTTGTCGTCGTCCATTCCCAACAGCTCGAACACACGCTCCATGGCGGCGAGCGACCGTTGCAGTTCCGAGAAGGAATTGACAATCTGCCACACAGGATTCAGCAGCAGAAAAGTGTACCACTGGAATGCCATGATATCGCCGATCGAGGCGCTGCCAGCAATGTTTAGATAACCTCCGTACCAAACGATCACGACATTGACAGCCCCCAAAAGCAGACCCCAGGACGTCCAAAGAACCAATTCGCGGCGATGCGCGAACAGCTCCTTGCGCAGGACCGTGTGCCTGCCGCGCATGTAGTCGAGCAATTCCCGAATCTCCCGCCGGAACGCTCTTACGACGCGAATCCCTGAAACCGTTTCGCCCACTCTTCCGTCGATCTGCTCCACGTCCTTGCGCATGGAACGGTAGATCGGGCGTATCCGCCGCGCCGAGGCAAAGCTCACCAACATCACACCCGGGATAATCGCCAGCGCTGTCAGCGCCAGCTTCCAATTCAACGTCAGCAATATGCCAACGGCGATGACCAGACGAATGATCGAGACGGCGGGCGAAACAATGGCCATTTGCATAAGGCCCGTTGTGGTATCCACATCGCCCGACAGACGGGATAGGATCCCGCCAGTCTTCATGTCCCAAAGTTTTGGCAACGGCAAGTGCAGCAACCGCTCAAACAACGATCGGCGCAAAGACAGCATGACACGCACGTTCAGCAATCGCTGGCGATAGTCTTTGAGAACACCGATTAACCTCGAAACGACCACCACACCGACAAACAGTGCTCCAACCAGATGAAGACGCGCCATGCGGGAAGCCGAATCCAATTCGGTATTCAGCAGAACATCATCGATGATGTACCGCATGAAGAGCGGCTCAGCCATTTCCAGTCCCGCAGCCAGCAATGCAAAAATAAACAGCGCCCCGACCGCGAAACGATGAGGCCAAAGCCAGCGCAGATACTCCCGGACATATTGACGCCGTTTCCCACGGCGCAACCCGGCGAATCCAGGCGCGGAAGTGTCCTCGCCTCCATTTGCCGGCTCCTCGGGTTTTTCTCCGTTCTTGCCATCTTCCGCAATCGCGTCGAGGCGCCTCAGTTTGTAATCCTCAACGAAACGCATGTAGCGCCGCCGCGAGGACTGCTCGTGGCGCTTGGCGGGATCACCCGCCTTCGGCGGGTCGTGTCGAAATTCGTTATGCATTAGCGACATTCACCAGGACGTCTATGGCCGTGGTTCCTGAATCGTGATCTTGCTAGAATCCGGCGAAGGAACCTCCGATGTCACCCTGCCATCCGGCCAGCGAACCGTGATATTCGCCACCGCATTCGAGGATCCCATCCCGAAACTTTGGACGCTTGTCGATTGCGACAGATATCCCCCGCCCGCGTAGATTTCGGAGGTCTGCGCTAGCCCGTTCGCGAGTGTCAACGTGAGACGGGCGCCGATCGCGGAAGGATTGCCTGGCAGGCCCTGAAGCCGGATGCTCAGCCTGCGATTGGGAAAAGGCCGGGTATTCTCGAAAGCCAAAATGTCGCCGTCATTTATCCCCACCAGGAAATCAGGCCAGCCGTCATTGTTCCAATCCGCGATTGCCAAACTTTTGGCGTCGTCCGGCACCAGGAGTCCGCTGTCCGCGGGCCAGATGGGTGTGAAACTGCCATCTCCGCCTCCTTTTAGCAGCAAACTCAAGCCACCTTTCATTCGACCCGTCTCCGGTTGAGCCGCGTGAAAATTTTGTGCGAGATAAACGTCTGGTTTTCCATCACCGTCCGCATCCGTGACCGAAACACCGAAAGCTGGAGCGGTTTGGGCCAGGCGCGGCAGCGCGTGAAATTCAAAGTGGCCGTCGCCGTCATTGAGCAGCACTCCGGACTCAAGCGTGTTCACAAAAAACTGCCGCGCAGCCGCCAATCGTTCCGGTTGGAAAATGCTCTGCAACGAAGCGGAGGCGTAACTCTCAAACGTGACAAATCTCTCACCGAGCGTTGGACTGGCCGAGATAAGGCTGTCCCGGTTGCGCATCGGGTAAAGCGTGTCATCCTCGTAAAAGGCTTCAACAAACTGCGTGCGGCCCGATCCGTCCAGATCGCCCAAATAAGCCATGACAGGGCGCTCGCGCGAAGCGCGGTATTTTGTGTTCAGCCCGATATTGGTGACCACATAATCCAAATCCCCATCGCCATCCAGATCGCCGCAGGCCAGACCGTTCCACCAACCTTGCCTTAACGCCAACCCAGCCGTGTCAGTTCGATCCTCGAAACGACCCTTATTATTGACGAAAAGTTTTATCGGACCCCATTCGTGAGTGACGAGCAAATCCAGCCAGCCATCTCCGTTCGCGTCGGACCACAAGGCGCTAGTGACCATTCCTGTCCTCCCCAGTTCCGGAGCCAGCATTTCAGTTACCTCAGTGAAGCGGCCTCTTTCGTTGCGGAGCAACCGGCTCTCAGCGGCCGCGGGATAGTTCCCAGGAATGCAACGGCTTCCGACAAAAAGATCAAGATCACCGTCCCGATCGAAGTCCGCGGCAACCACCACGCTTCCGGAGTCGCGCAAGTCCGGCAACGTCCCTTCAGGCGCGTTCACGAAATCTCCCTTCCCAGTATTTAAATAAAGACGATCCCGGAAAACGGGATCACCCCGTTCTGCTTCGTTCCCGCCGGAAACCACAAACAGATCCAGATCTCCGTCACCATCGGCATCGAAAAACAACGGAGCCATGTCCTCGCATGCAATGTCGCCGTTGAAACAAGCCTGCTGAGACATCCGGAACTGACCGCCGGAAAAGCCAAGGCAAAGCGCACCCACTTGCCCGGAAGGTCCGCTCAGAAAAAGATCCTCGGTTCCATCTCCGTTGACATCGCCCACGGCGAGACCCGGCCCGAGTCGAGACAGTTTCCACGGCAGCAGCGGTTCTCGCGCATAATCGTCATAAACCCTCTCCTCGCGCTTCAACGACTCCGGGAGTGCCTTTCGACGATACCATGGTGACGTCGGCGGTGGCGTCTGCTTTGCAGATGGACCATGCGATTCCGTTACGAGGTACGCCCTCCCTGCTTCAATGTCCTCGCATGTCTGACGCTGGCCGCTCGGCCATTCGACTGTCATTCGATCGACTTTTCGAGATTCGCCCAAACCGAAATGAACCACCGGATCATTGCTGGACATGAACCCGCTCGACAAGGCCAGGCAGCGCGTTTGCGTTCCCGAAGCCGTCTCGACTTTTACCTTGGCGCCAATCCCCCAGGCGTTGCTTGTAGTGCCTTTGAGGCGGACGAGAATCCGGTTTCCCGAGGCCGATGTGTTTCGATAAACCGAGATGGGTTCGTTGAAATGAGTCACGATCAAGTCGAGGTCGCCGTCCTGGTCCAGGTCGCCGACGGAGGCTCCGAAACTCGCGCCGACGTGATCCAGGCCCCACGCCGCTCCCTCATTGCAGAACTGCAAATCACCCAAGTTGCGAAACGCCAGATTAGACTCCCGCAACACCGGTAAATTTCGCCAGGCGCTGTTGCCGCGCCCTTTCATTCGCGCCGCCAGATCAGAGTTAACAAAATCCCGGGACATTCCATTCGAAACGAACACGTCCACCCAACCGTCGTTGTCAAAATCGGCAAGCTTGACCGACCAAGTCCAATCCGTGCTGTCCAACCCGGCCAGGTATGCCACTTCCATCACATGATCGGTTCCAGTGTTCAAATACACAACGTTGCGCCGGTACTGTTTTGGCTCGGAAACGAGTAAAAACCATCTCTCCTTTTCTAGATCTCCATCAATGATCATTCGCCGATAATGGTTCGATCCCGCCATGTCCGTCGCCATTAAATCAATCCTCCCGTCGTTGTTGAGGTCAGCCGTGTCCGCGCTCATCGACGCCCACGGCACATGAGGCAGAGCCGTCCGGGCCACTTCCGTGAAGGCGCCATTCCCGTCATTCCGATACAGGCGGTCAGGTCCCTTGTAATCATTGCAGACATACAGATCCGGCCGGCCATCGTCGTTGTAATCCCACCAAGTCGCCGCCAAGCCAATGTCGTGTCCACGGATACCCCCTTCCTTGTCGCGACTAACGAATGTTCGATCTGGCTGTTGCAGAAACAGAATGTCCCCCTGGCCTGCAATGAGCAACTCGGTTCGGCCGGGACCTTTGTCCGTCAGCGCAAACAAATCTTCGTAAGCGGAGCTCACCTCCAACTGCCTCGCTTTGTTCATTCGAATGATCGACCGTTGAAACGCTTCCCGGGAGGTACGGGGCAAACGATAATCCGTTCCAACATTCAACCGATGAGTCACCAAGTATCCATCCAGACGTCCGTCCAAATTATAGTCAGCGAAGGCCATCATCACGCTGGCTCCCGCAAAATCCAGTCCACGCGCTTTCGCCAGATCCTGAAATGTCCCGTCGCCCTGATTTACGTAAAGCAGGTTCGGCGCATTGAACACGCACACGTACAAATCGAGATCCCCGTCATTCTCCACATCCACAAAGGTCGTGCCGGCGCACCAACGCCCTCCTCCTTCGACGCCTGCCTTTTCTGTCACATCCTCGAAACGCCAGTTTCCCAGATTCCGGTAGAGATGATTGCCCCGGCTGTAATTTGTAACGTAAATGTCCGCCTTCCCGTCGCCGTCGTAGTCCCCAATGCACACTCCGGACGCGCAACTTTGGTCCTGCAGAAATTCAAAAGGAACGTCAGCGGGAAATTCATGCACCATGTGGATACCCGTCGCGAATCCCGGCATCTCCTCAAACAACCGTTTCCCCTCGCCGGCGGCCATCGGATTCAACTGGGTCGAAACGATCCCATCCTGCGGAACTTCGGGTCGAGAAGGTTCCAATGCCTTTCCTCGGGCAAATTCCGCCCCCTGCGATGGAAAAACAGCCATTAGGCAAACGATCGGAAGGAGAACTCCCATTCTGGCAATCATCGTGGCACAGGAATTTGGAAGACCCTGACGCCCGGTCTAATTGACCTTCCGGGTGGACCGGTCCATCAGCCACAAGGCATCCTGATTGTTGGGTGATTGGACATTCAAGAGAAGGCTTTTCGTAATATCCTGATCGAGATCCCAGTTGCTCCGGTTCGAACCGCTGAAATTCAATGAACCATGCACCCATTCGTTGGGACCATATGATTGCGGCAAAAAGTCGGAGCTGTCGTCCACGTACAGTTTCCAGGCCAGAGTCATTTGCTTGCCATTATTCAGGCAGACAATCCCGTGGGCTTTGGCTTTTGCCTTTGCTAACGCGGGCAGAAGCATTCCCGCAAGAATCGCGATGATCGCGATCACCACCAAGAGCTCAATGAGAGTAAATCCAGACCCGAGAAGGGAAGTGGAACCCGAGGCGCGGCGTTTGTTTCTTTTCATAACCCTATCCTTACTTCGCACGAAGGATTTGTCCATCCCGGCGCAAACCTGGTTCAACAGAGACCAAGACCTAACGAGGCGTTGCCAGCACGAAAAAATAACCCTTCCGGAGAATTTGCCGAGCCATTGACGAAGCGCGGCAGCGTCTTGGACTGCGGTGACGAGTGAAGCGATTCACCGCTTTGGCTTCGATGTGTCCGGCCGCATGGAAACGTTCCGTAGCCCCAGGTTCCCATCCAAAAGCGGTAACTCCGCAAGCTCCGTTACCGCACTCCATGACCTGGCGGAGGATCTAGCAGGACCTTGAATCAGCGTACACAGCCTTTCTTTTGGAACGGGTGCGCCGTCCAGACTAACACTTTGTCAATTCACGAAGCAACCATGCCCTGCCAAAGGTCCAGTGCCGTTTTGCCGTCGGTTCCGAGATTCCCAAAACACGGGCGGCATCAGAGGTGGTCATTCCGGCGAAGAATTTGAGCTTCACCAGTTCAGCCTTCGGCGCGTCAAGCCGCTGAAATCGCTCAAGCGCCGCATCCAACGCGATCAACTGCTCCGAGGGAAGCGATTCGGCGAGTTCGCACTCATGGATATCCACCCGTTCCAGACCGCCGCCGTGCCGCAGGCTCTGTTTTCGCCGGGCGTTGTCGATGAGAATTCGGCGCATCGCTTCCGCGGCGGCGGCAAAGAAATAGCGCCTATCCTTCCAATCCAGATTCTGCGACGCACGAAGGCGAAGGTAAGCCTCATGCACGAGAGCTGTCGCCTGCAACGTTTGATTCTGGAGTTCGCCTCCCATCTTATGACGTGCCAGCTTGCGAAGCTCATCATAGACGAGAGGCAACAACTCCTCAGCGCTGCGCGCTGCGAATTTAGTGACCTCGCCACGCTTGCTCATGATCGCCCTCTACGGGCACCGCTCACCCGCGAACGTCATGGATGTTCCACTTTTCTCAATTCGCCGCTTTCGTCAAAGAAACCTTCGTCATTTAGATGAGCTAGCACAAACTTCTGCAACGCCTCTGTTCCGGCTGTCAACACAATTTCCCCTTTGTCGGGATTCTCCGGTTCATCAGGATCCGGAGCTCTCACATGAGCGATGTCTTTCGGATGCGCCTTCACCCAGTCTTTAATCCATCCACCGCTGAGAATCTGAATCTCCAGCGAAGAGCCGATCTTCCCGATGCGGAATAAGTGATGAGCCGGAATCTCACTGACCGCCCGTTTGCGGGAGTACAAATCCAAGAACCGGGAATCCCCAAGCTCGAAAAGGCGCGCGTCGAACTCAACGAATGTGTCTTCGCCGTGCACCTCCAACTCATAGACGTTGCCTCGCCCTCGACTGAACGTCCACGACTGAGGTTTGTCATCTTCTTAGTTTCAAGTGGCATTGCGTGCGGGCTCTCGGCGTTCGCGTGGGCTCGGCTCAAAATGACGGGATTCGCCTGGACCACCGCGATCTTGACTGCACTAAGCTACCTCGGTTTTCTCCTGTGTCTCGACTGGCTGGGGCGGAAGCCCGAAGTGGCAGCGCTTTGGTGTTTGCCGTTGGTGATCCTGGCGGCGCCCGGTCTGGAAGCGGAACGGCGCGGGCGAATCCGATGGGCGTTGCCGTTTCAATTGATCGCATTTGCGGTGTTGGTTGTCTGTCTCGATGTGATGGCAATCCAAGGTCCTACGTTTGCCATGATCGGCGCGGACACGACTCTGAGCGCGTTTCTTGAGCCAGAGCGGCAGCGCAATTTTTCACTGGCGGCAAACGGATATTTATTCCTCGTCTTAATGCTTGTCACGGAGCGAGCGAAAAGCCTCGATCTTCGCCGCGCCAGCAAAGTTCTGGAGCCTCTTTCTATGATCCACATCCTCGGCGCTCTCTATGTGAACGCAAAGACGCACCAGAACGATGCGAAGATCTTGGTGGACGTGTCGCTCTACGCCGGATCGGTTCTGCTCCTGCTCTTGCTGGGACCGTGGCGCTCCCGATGGCGGGTATTTGTAGGCGCGCTTGGAGGGCTTGCTCTGGGGAGTTACCTGTTGCTTGATCTTAATCTTGTCGGGAAACTCGGTTTCACATTTTGTATGGGCGCATTTGGATTGCTCGCATCAACGGGCACCTACGTCTATTTGAGATTCATTCCGCGCGCGAAAGAGCCGAACACCCGTAGGCATCAACCCTGATTGTGGATGCATTCAATCAAAATGCTGGAACTCACCTTCGGCGACTCAAAAGAACCTTCGCAATCTCTTTGAGGTCCAGTTCTAGGTCAGGCCCTTCGCCCTTCCGGCACAGAATCGTTTGAGAGAAGGCGAAGTTCCCCATCTTCGGTAATTTCGACCGTTTGTTCGAGGATGTCTGAGTCAAACTCTCCTCCAGTCTTGATGCCTTGGTCGGTCGTCACGCCGCGGCGCACCCCATGCCGGTCGATGAGCCGAAGCCGCCGTCTTGATATCCGCTTCCCGCAATCGTCATATGCGGGATACATTTCCCACAGAATCGAACCTCAAATCGTTGCGTCAGGATCCACCCGGCATCCGTCACCAATTACGCCGTGCGGACCCAGCATGGCAGCGAGTTCCATGGTTGATTCCCAGGCGATTGCCGGGGATACTTCGCCCACTCCATCGTCGAGCACATGAAGTTTCTCACCTCACAAGTCGCCGCCTTTCTCGAAGGGGGATCCAGCCGTCGCAACTTAAAGCTGCTCGTCCGCTTTCTCCTGATCCTGGTGGGCATGATCTGCACCTACAGCGTGCTCTTCCACGTCATCATGAAGTGGGAGGGACAGAATCACACGTGGTTCACCGGTTTCTATTGGACGCTCACGGTCATGTCCACGCTCGGGTTTGGCGACATCATCTTCCACACCGACACCGGACGCCTGTTCTCGACCGTGGTGCTGCTGTCGGGGATGGTCTTTTTGCTGATGCTGATGCCGTTTACGTTGATCGAGTTTTTCTACGCGCCGTGGGTGGCGGCACAAGCCCGCGCGCGGGCGCCCAGGGAACTCCCACCGGACACGAACGGCCACGTGATTCTCACCAATTACGATGCGGTGACGGCGGCCTTGATCCGCAAGTTGAACCAGTTTGGCTACCCTTACGTGCTGCTCGTGCGTGATCCCGAATCCGCCCTCAAGCTCCACGACGATGGCATCAACGTCATGGTGGGCGACCCAGACCTGCCGGAAACCTATCAGCGTATCCGGCTGGCCCGCGCCGCCATGGTGGTTGCCACCGGATCGGACGTTGGCAACACCAACATCGCCTTTACCATCCGTGAGGAATCCAAGCACGTCTCCATTCTCACAACAGCCAGCACCGATCAGGCGGTGGACATCCTTCAACTCGCCGGCAGCACCCGGGTGTTCAAACTCGGCGACCTGATGGGCCAGGCACTGGCCCGACGCACGTCGGGTGGCGACGCGGTGGCTCATGTGATCGGGCATTTCGACAAGTTGCTCATCGCCGAGGCCACCGCCTCCGGCACGCCACTGGTCGGCAAGACGCTGGCGCAAGCAGCCGTGCGCACGATGGCCGGTGTGTCCGTCATCGGCGTCTGGGAACGCGGCCAGTTCAAGACGGCCGGCCCGGATACATCGATCACCGGAAACACCGTGCTCGTGATGGCCGGTTCCGCCGAACAGTTCCGCGCCTACGACGAACTCTTCTGCATCTATCACATCAACCAAAATCCCGTGGTCATCATCGGTGGCGGCCGCGTGGGACGGGCCACCGGCGACGCGCTGCTGCAACGCAAGATCGACTTCCGTATTGTGGATAAAATCTCCGAACGCGTCCACCGCTTCGACGAGCGCGCCGTCATCGGCGACGCCAGCGACATCGATGTGCTGGAAAAGGCCGGGATCAGGGACGCTCCCTCCGTCATTATTACCCCGAACGATGATGACATGAACGTTTACCTCACCATCTTCTGCCGGAAACTGCGCCAGGACATCCAGATCATCAGCCGTTCAGTTCGCGATCGCAATGTCTCCACTCTGCACCGCGCCGGTGCTGACTTCGTGATGTCCTACGCGTCAATGGGCGCCAACATCTTCTTCAATTGTCTCAAACGCAGCGACATCCTGATGATTGCCGAGGGCCTGAACATCTTTAAGGTAAATCTGCCCGACGAGCTGGCCGGCAAGTCGTTGATCGAGTCCGGGGTGAGGAAGAAAACGGGATGCACAGTTATCGCGGTCCAGGAGAACGGCAATCTCCAGATCAATCCCGATCCGAGCCGCAAACTTGAGCAAAACGAAGAAATCCTCCTGATCAGCGACGCCGAGTCCGAAGGCAAATGGTTCGAGATCTACGGCAAGGGCAAGGAATAGGCAGCGGGTCGCCAGCAATTGAAAAGGTGTCCTAACCTTGACAACTTGTCTGTGCTCAGAGCAATCACCTTTGTGACCCCAAATGGTGCAAAGAGGAGAGTTCTCTATTCCGCAATACCCTGGAAATCTTGAAAAAAATATCGACAGTCTTGGGAATACTGTCTAATCGACCCGTGTCAAAAGTTACCCGAAATAATACACGTTCATTAACTTCTATGAAAAAATCGTTCCTTCTACGGGCATGCGCGTGCGCATGCGTTTCTCTCCTCGCATTGGCCACTATCGGAACAGCGACGGCTCAGGTGAAAAAGGGCAAATCACGCCTGATGAAGACCGAACATTTTATGGCGGGCCTGATTAAGCCTCACAGCACCGATCTTAAAAAGGGTTTGGACGCAGGCCCCGCCACGGATGAAGCGTGGCACGAACTTGCCGTCCACGCCGCGCTGTTAAACGAGGGAAGTTACACTCTCATGGAGGATGGCCGCTGCCCGGACACTGTTTGGGCTGACGCCGCGTCCAAGACCCTGCGCGATGGCAGCGAAGCCGTGCTGAAGGCAATCGATGCAAAGGACATTGCAGCCGCCAAGAAAGCGTTCGGTGAGATGAGCAAGTCGTGCAAGGCATGCCACGATAAGCATAAGAAGAAGGACTAGTTTGCAACCTGCCGCGACTTTGCTCACGCGAGACGAACCTAAAAGCGCGGAACGGGAGAACATCATCGCGGCGTTGAAGCAGGCGGGAGGCAAGGTGTCGGGCGCGGGCGGAGCGGCCGAATTGTTCAACACGGAATCAACGACGCAGGCTTCGCGCATTAAAGCCCTGGCCATAAGATGATGCCAGCGGGATCCGAGACATCGCGCATCCTCCGATCCAGATGGCCACCGGCTCGGGCAAGTCATTCACCGCCGTTTATTTCGTCTATCGCCTCGTGAAATACGGCGGCGCAAAGCGCGTCCTGTTCCTCGTAGATTCCGGCGACCTCGACAGCGACGCCGTCGCGCCTAACCAATCCGCACCGTGGCCGACCAACAATTGCAGATTGCGAGCATGTTGCGTGAGGATCAATATTGGTCCATTCACGAATGGTAGAAACCAGGCTATTCATTGATTACCGCAACGCCGATACCCGAGACGTAGCCGGAGCGCTTTACCGCAATCTTGTGAAAGAACTCGGGGAATCATGCGTTTTTATTGATTAAGGAGGTCATTCTCACGCGCTCGACGTCCTGCACATGCTGGAACTGACTTTCGACGAGGACAACATTGAAGCAGAAGCTTTTCACAAGACGATTTACAATTTGCGCCAGCGACGCTGGACGCAACCTTCGAAACCTGCTGCCGTTCAACCAGACGTCGGTGATTCCAAAAGGCAGTAGCTTGGAAGTGCGGGCGAATCTCGATGCCGGCGATACAGAAACGCATTGCCGACATACACTGGAGGAACTCGGCAAGCGGGGCGGGAAACATTGACCTCGCCGTCGCACAAGTCTTTCCCTGAAACGATGCTCGACATTCTATAGCGACCAACCGCTTCGATAGTGATGTTGAATGAACTCGTCCGCCCGCGTGCAATTCTTCGCCTTTAGTGCTTCGTGATCCCAATCCAGTTTGCAACCCGCCCGATAGGCAACGTTGCCCAGTAAAGCGGCCTCCGTTAAAGGACCGGAGTATTCAAAAGCACACGTTGTCGGACCGCCCGTCTTGCACGATTGAATCCACTCCAGATGGTGCCCAATGGAATTCGGAATGAACGGATTAGGCCGCTTGAAACCTTCAAAATCACGTTCCGGTAGCAACCGATTGCGGCCGTAATCCGCAAGAATTTGCCCCTTCTCGCCCACAAATAGAACCCCGCTTCTCCACTTCGCAGCCTCTTCTGGAGGCAGGTCCAAAGCGGGGCTTTTTCCGCCGTGATACCAAGTAAGCGTCACGGGCGGATTCGCCCCCCGCGCCGGGTGCTCGTATTTGACGATGAGCCACGGCGGCGGCGAATCCGCATGAACCGCAGGTCCGTCCACGACTTCGACACTATTCGGATGGCTCAATCCCAGAGCCCAATGGGGAAGATCCATATAATGGCAGCCGAAGTCCGCGAGCGCGCCTCCTCCGAAAGCCCACCAATTTCTCCAATTGAACGGTGCATACTCGGGGCTGTACGGGAGGTAAGGAACCGGACCAAGCCAAAGGTCCCAATTCAAGGCGGCCGGAACGGCCGGGCGCTCGCTGGGAGCGTCAGCGCCTCCATAAGTGGCCGCCACCCAAACATGGACCTCGCGGATTTGCCCAACGACTCCGGACTGCACTAGTTCCACAGTTCGTCTGTAATTGTTTCCGGCGTGAATCTGTGTTCCGATCTGCGTCACCCTTTTATGCTCACGCGCAAGCTCCGTAACGATTCGAGCCTCCGAAACGGTCCGCGTCAGGGGTTTTTCGCAATAGACATGGCGGCCGCTCTTCAAAGCTGCCGCGGCAGCGACTGCGTGCGTGTGATCCGGCGTTCCGATCACAATGGCATCGAGATCGTTGCGCTCGATCATTCCGCGAAAATCATTGTAAGTCGCGGCTTTTGGATGTTTTTGCGCGGCAACCATGAGTTTTCCGCTATCGACATCACAAATCGCGACAATATTTTCGCTGCTGACCCCTTGAAGATCTTCAGCCGCTCTTCCGGCAACGCCAATCATTCCGATATTCAGTTTCTCGTTTGGCGAAATAGAGCCCGCAAATGAAGGAAAGTTAATTCCCCAACCAGCAGCCGCTGTGAATGAAGCGCACTTTAAGAACGCGCGGCGATTGAGTTTTGTCTTCATGGTTTTCAATTCGAGGTTGCTTTCGTGAATCATCTTATCGAGTTAACTCGTCCGGAGAAAGCCCACCGCAGTTAATGCACCCTTAAGAACTTCACACACACCGGCTTCGGAACTTCGACGGTCTGTCCAGTTGGTTCAAGTTTCCCGGTTTTCAAATCGATCCGGAACACCGCTATACTGTCTGAGTCCTGATTCGCCGCCAAAAGAAACTTCCCCGTCGGATCAATTCCAAAGCTGCGCGGTGTCTTGCCCAGAGTCGATTCGTGCTCCACTACTTTCAACCTGCCCGTATCCGAGTTGATCGAACACACAACAATGCTGTGATGCCCCCGATTGGACCCGTACAGGTATTTGCCCGTCGGATGCACTTCGATCTCCGCTGTGCTAAATCCATTCTCCAATTTGCCCGGAAGCGTGGACAAGGTCTGAGACTCCTTAAGCACTCCATTTTCCTGATCGTATGAAAAAGCAGTGATAGAACATTGCATCTCATTAATCACATATGCGTGGCGCCCATCGGGGTGAAACGCAAAGTGGCGCGGACCGGCTCCAGGCTTTACAGACGCAAATGGAGGATCATTTGGGATAAGCGATCCCTTTTCCGAATCGAATCGATAAACGAGCACCTTATCCAGTCCAAGATCCGGCACGAAAACAAATCGGTTCGCCGCATCCAAGTAGATGCCGTGCGCGTGCGGCCCTCCCTGGCGCCGAGAATCAATGCTCGATCCTTCGTGTTGGATAAACGCGGTGGAATCCCCCAAATGGCCTGTTTCAAGAATCGGCAGAACCGTTATGCTGCCGCCCCCATAGTTTGCCGCC
>JAQBVM010000247.1 GCA_027623095.1 Verrucomicrobiota bacterium | reverse complement strand
TTCTCCTGAAATCACCAGCCTCCGCGCTCGTCTCCTCAATCCGAAGAAGAAGGAGCGGTTCAGGCGTATCCTGATTCGGAGATGCGCCCGAACTCCTGCTTCGGGACTTTGGCAACTTGACGCTTGAGTTTATCCCATGCACTGTTCCCTGGCTAATTGAAGCGCAACGTGTTTCGCTTCCGTTAAACATTCCTACAGCTAATCTGTGTGGCGATCATTCTCCTCTTATTGTCGTTTGTGATTCAGGATGGATTCGCGGCGAACGCCGATCCGGCGGCGCTTGCAGTTGGAGCGCCTCCACCGTTGAGTGTGGTGCGGCCCGGCGATCCGATCGCCGCTGGCGGAGAATTGGCGCGGAACTTCTGCGCGTCCTGCCATTTGTTTGCCGATCCGGATCTTCTTGATAAGAGAACTTGGCTGGGAGGAACGCTGCCTCGCATGAAGATTCGATTGGGGCTGGCGCCTGAATATTTGGACAGGCATCCGGAAGCGGAGTTCTTGAAAGCCTCAGGCACGTATTCCACCTTTCCGATGATCTCTGAAGACGATTGGAAGCTGATTCAGAATTATTATACGGCCGGCGCGCCGGAGATAGCGGTTCCCCAGGAGGCTCGAAGTCCAATCGGTGACGGTGTTCCATTGTTCGCTCCGCAGCCTCCTAAGTACCGGCGGAAGATTCCCGCCTCCACAATGGTGCATGTTTCCAAATCAGGGACGAGAATCTTTGTCGGAGACGCGGGAATGAAAAGTCTCGATATTCTTGGCGCCGACGGAACATTCCTCAGTTCGATTGATCTTGGAAACATTCCGGTGTCCCTCGCGGAAACGCAGCAGGGATTGTATCTCACGCTGATCGGTTCGTTTCTGCCATCCGACAAGCACTTGGCGGAGCTCGCGTTTCTGCCTGGAAATGGAGACGGATTTGACCGCCCGAAAACTATTTTGCGGGATCTGCCCCGCGCGACACACACCGAATTCGCCGATCTCAATGGCGATGGCAAAACCGACTTTGTAATTTGTTTGTACGGGAATAGCATGGGACGGCTGGCCTGGTACGAAAACACGGGAAACGAGAATTACAAAGAGCATGTCCTCATTCCCAAATCAGGCGCGTTGCGGACGGTGGTCAAGGACCTAAACGGCGACACGACACCAGATATCGCTGTTTTGATGGCGCAAGAATCGGAGGCGATGTTTTTTCTAAAGAACGACGGCAAAGGGAATTTCACGATTCATCCGATTTTTCAAAAGCATCCGCTCTATGGCCATTCTTACTTCGAATTCGCTGATTTCAACCGGGACGGCCGGGCGGATCTGCTCGTGACCAATGGAGACAATGGAGAATACGCCTCACCAACGAAACGATATCATGGGATTCGGATCTATTTGAACAACGGAGACGAGACGTTCAAGGAAACCTATTTCTATCCACTCAACGGTGCGTACAAGGCGATGGCGCGCGATTTCGATGAGGATGGCGATTTGGATATTGCGGCGATTTCCTTTTTCCCAGACTACGAAAAATCGCCAGCGGAGAGTTTTGTTTTTCTTGAAAATCAGGGTGGCTTGGAGTTCAAGGCGGCGACGTTTAGGCAGTGCATTTCGGGACGCTGGCTGACGATGGATACAGCAGATTTGGACGGGGACAAAGATCTGGATATTGTGCTTGGATCTTACATTGAGGGGCCAACGGACGTTCCGCCATTTTTCGGTGATTTGTGGCATCGGATGGGGCCGTCGGTGCTGATCCTGAAGAACACTCTTCGGAGTCCGTGATCGCGCCCCAAGACATGAGTTACCGCCTTGCTTATCGGACGACGCGGACTTTTCCAGATGGCTCAATCTCGATTTCACGGGCGATCGAATCAAGTGCGGAGAGAGTTTCTTTTCCACCCGGCCATCGCACCCAGATTTCTGTTGGTTTCTCAGGCATCGCCATAACCTTGATCGCGCCATCCTGGGACCAATACCCCTCGCCGATGTGAATTTCTCGGGCGGGTCCGTTTCGTTCTCCCGCGATCAATCGAATCAAGGCGCCGGCCGCGGTTGGGTTTCCGGAGGGTCCCTTCAGCCGGATCCGCAGTCCTCGTTTTCCAGTGACATTGCGAAACAGTTTTGTCGCGGCGGCGTTTTGTCCCACCACAAGATCAACACGTCCATCCGCGTCGAAATCGGCCAGTGCGCAGCCGCGCTGTTCGCCGTAGATCCTGACTCCGCTTTTCTGTCCGGGCACGGGCTTAAAGGTTCCATCGCCTTCGCCTCGCAGCCAAAGTCCCCGCCCGGCGTCGTTCCTCGAGATCTCCGGTTCGTTTGCGAAAAAATTCTGTGCCAGGAAAATGTCCTCCATTCCGTCACCATCGAAATCCCCGACGCACAAACCAAAAGCGGGAGCCCATTGCGCTTCCGCTGGCAGCGACCTTGCCTCAAAGCGATCGCCGCGATTCAAAAATACCGTTGAATCGAGCCAGGACGCCTGAACGGTTCCCGCGGATTGAAGCGCATCGCCGAGAATGTCTTCCACTGTCGCAGAGGCAAAACTTCGAAAATCGGAAAACCTTTGAGCCACGAACGGCAGCGTGGCGCTGAGCGTTTCAAAACCCCTCCTTGGCACTATCTTCCCGCGGGTTTGATCAACATACGTTTCGATCAAGTCCGATACGCCGTTCGAATCGAAATCGCCATAGTAGATTTGCAATCCACGGTCGCGATGTCTTTCGAATTCGGTGTTTCGCCCCCAATTGGAAGCGGCGATATCCATGCGACCGTCTCCATCAAAATCGCCTGTGGTGACACCGTTCCACCAGCCGCTGAAGGTGTCAAAACCGAGAGCGCTTGTTGCCTCGGTGAAATCCCCATCCCGGTTCAGGAAGACGCGAAGCGGGCCCCATTCGCAGGCGATAATGAGATCCGGTTTGCCATCTCCGTTGAGATCGCTGAACACAGCGCCGCTCGCCAAACCCAATCGTTCCCACTTCTTTTCAACAACAAACCTTCCGCCGTCATTTCGCATCAACAGCGAGTCAGCCGGTGCCGGATAGCGGCCTGGTTTGACGCGGCCTCCAATGAACAGGTCGAGATCGCCGTCTCCATCGATATCAGCCATGGCAAGCGGGCCCGTGCTGGATGTGGGGCCCATGATGCTGTCACCGGCAACCCGCCGGCCTAGATCGTAAATTCGAATGCAACCACCCTGATCGGAACCGTCTTCATAATTCGACGCGCCGAATACTAGGTTCGAGTCGAACCCGATCACGGATGTTTGGTCCCTGGGCACGACACGACTTATCGGCGCCTCGTCAAACCGTTGAAAACCTTCCGGTCCGCGATTGCGATAGACCCCGGGAATACCACCTCGGCCAGATCCAATTATGAGATCCTCCAGCCCGTCCCCATCGAAATCGTGCCAGCCGACGCCTGGACCGGTCTGGCTCAGTCTGCGAGGCAACAGCGGTTGGCGGACAAAATCATCGAAGGGTTCTTCATGGTGGGAATGCTGGATGAGATGGCTGACATCTTGGAAAAATGGCAACGCGGACTCTCCTTGCTTTTTCAAGGAGTCCTGAGACGGGAAAGTCGCTTCACCCGAGGTTGTTCCCGGATTCGCTTTCTCATTGCCAGTGCGCTCTTCCTGAATTTCGCAAATCTGGTTTCCTTTGACTTCATCGAGTATTGTGACCTTCCCGCTTCTCCAGGTGATCTCGACCCGCACCGTTTGATCCGAGCTGCCCGTGGCGAACACGCGCATCGCATCGTCGCCGGAGAGATACCGTCCGCCCGATATCATTTCCTGGCTTTGGGAAACCGGACCTCCAATAACAGAGATCTTGGCGCCGATTCCCCGAGTATTAGGCGGCACGCCTTTGAGGCGTATTCCGATCCGCGGCATCGCTGTGTCGTTCCGATACAAACTTGCCCGATCATTCAAGTTGTTAACCACCACATCCAGGTCGCCGTCGTTGTCGAGATCCGCCAGCGCCATTCCATGGGAAATCCCATCGAGATCGAATCCCCATTCCCGCCCGGTTTCTTGAAAAGTGAGATCACCGCGGTTTCGAAAAGCGAGATTCGGTGTTCGCAGCGGAGGAATGTGTTCGAGCGCCCGGATTTTTTGCCCGGACGTGTTCGTCCGATTCAACTGTTCCAGTTGCGCGTTGGCGTCGGAATCGATGACATCGTGCCCATTCCCGGTCGTTACGAGCAAATCTTCGAATCCATCCAAATCGACATCCAGGAACACCGGACACCAGGACCACTCGGACGCTTCGAGTCCGCTGAATCGCGCGATTTCAGCGAACGTATTGTCACCCCGGTTCAGAAAAAGCGTGTTCCGCATCACCTCCGGGCGGTCATCAAACACTCCCGGCGAAAGATTCATCAGGTCGGGATGCACATTGACACGCTGTCTTTGGCGGCGCTGATGCTCGCGGCTGAGCATGTCTGCCACAAAGAAATCCACATAGCCGTCCCTGTCGATGTCCGCGAAATCGACACCCATTGAGGACATGCTCATCTCTCGAAGCGCAAGCCGGGGCATGGCGCGAAATCCGCCGCGCCCATCATTCAGCCAGTAGGAGTCGAACGAAAACGCAAAATCGTTGCAGACGTAAAGATCGGGTGCGTTGTCGCCATTGATATCCCGAAACATGGCGCTCAGACCCCAGAAGCGCGGTGGTTCCGTGAGCGCTTGCCCGTCGGCGTCCAGGAATTGGCCTTGGGTCCACGGGACGGCGGTGAACCGGCGGTTTCCGTCATTGCGATAAAGGATGTCCGCTTCGCCGCGTTCGAAGAACTGAATTCCGGAAGTTCCCTTCATGAATGCAAAGAAGCGATCTGCCGGTCGCGCGATTACTCGTCCTCCGCCCTGCAGGAATTCGACTTTGACACCCGGGGGAGCGTCTTTGAAATTCGTGGTTCGGTAGTTCGCCACATAGATGTCCAGATCGCTGTCGCCGTCGATATCCGCCACCGTCAGCGACATCGCTCCGTAACGCCGTTGAAAACCAGACTCCGTTGATTCTGTGAATCGTCCGGAGCCGTCGTTGAAGAAGCAACGGGTGCCGCCGCCAATGGAGTTGGCGAGCAAATCGAGATGTCCATCGCCATCCAGATCGGCGAGGACGGCTCCGGTTGAGCGGTCGTCGCCGCAGGCGACTCGAGAGGATTCGGGAAACGGGTCAAACTTCCAGTTCCCGAGGTTTCGATAAAGAAAATTGGCGCCCTCCAGACGGCATAAATAAATGTCGCAAAGTCCGTCACCATCCACGTCTCCGAGCGCGACTCCCGATCCGTTGTCGAGGATTCGATTCCCAGCAACAGATGTTGCCGGAACGTAGTTGGTGAAATTCAATCCGGTCGCCGCCGCCTCAACCAAGGAAAATCCGGTCTTACCCTTTCCAGGCACGGCCAAGTCCGTGAATCGAACTCCGCGCGGGGTTTCTGCGGCAACGCACACAATGTGGAATCCCGAACAATGCAGCGTCAATAACGCCAGGAAGAGTGCCATTCTTTCGCGCTGGGCTGTGCCGGCGGTTCGAGGAACGCTAAACATCGCATCAAGGTTTAAGTAACTGTGAACGGGCTGAATCCTCGGGGATCCACGCCGCAGCCGCCCAATCATCCTTCCTTTGGAAGCCCGGCGCAAGGCGGCTCTTCCCCAGCAATTCATTTTAGCTCGGCACGCGCCCATCCTGGGCGCAGCGGGCAGAGGAAACTGAACGCTGCAGGCTATTCCCCAGCGCTTTTGCTTTCCAGGGCCGCTGCGGCCTGGAAGGCCGCGCGCCAAGCACGCCAAAATGAGAATTGCTGGCTCTTCCCCGCTTGACCTATTAGCTAACGCGATGCACTGTTAAGCCGTTCTAACTCCGGTTCAATTCATATCTCAAGTGTGAACAACGAAATGTCCAAAAATACTTCGACTCCCAAGAAAAAGCATTCGGGGAACCTCGGATTCACTTTGATCGAGCTTTTGGTTGTGATCGCCATCGTTTCTATTCTAGTGTAGTGTCTCCGAAATGTCTATACATTCGAAATCTTCGCTTTTCGGCCTTTTTAGGCCACATTGTGCCTCGGCGTATGTATAGTTATTTGAAAGACACTACACTAGCGGGTTTCCTGCTGCCAGCGTTGTCAAAGGCTAAGGGCAAAGCACAAACGATGCATTGTCTGAATAATGCGCGTCAATTGACACTCGCCTGGTTAATGTACCCGGACGATCATGAGGGCCGGTTCAGCCCGAACTACAGCAACCAAATTGGCGGTTGGGTGAGCGGGTTTCTCGATTATGTTGGGAGTAATTCGGACAATACGAATCTTCAATATTTGATCGCTCCTGAGTTTGCCAAGCTGGGACCTTATGCTGGTTCTCAAGGAATCTTTAAATGTCCGAGTGATCGAAGCGCCGTTAAGTTTTCTTTCGTGCCGCATCCGCGAGTCCGCAGTTACTCGATGAATTTTGCAATTGGCAACCCTGCTGAAGATGGTGCTCTGCCGCTCGGATCCGGATGGAAAATCTACCGAAAGACCAGTGATTTGGTGGCCCCAACACCTTCTAATCATTGGGTCACGATGGATGAACATCCCGACAGTGTCGATGACGGTTCGTTCCTGGTGGATCTTGAGAGTCGCGATCTCGGCGCACAACTTGTTTCGTTCCCTGCGAACTATCATGGAAACGGAGCAAGCGTCGCTTATGCCGATGGGCATGCTGTGGTTCACCGATGGCGAGATGAGCATACGCTGTATCCAAATCTATACTGTGGATGTCTTTCGAGCTATGCTGTGAACGGATTTTTCAAGGAGTCGCCAAACAACCCTGATGTTGCCTGGCTGCAGGAGAGAACTTCGAGCCGCTGAGCGGTTGGACGTCTCTTTCCCTCACCCTCGCTTCAGTTTCATTAAGTTTATGGGAAAGAGAAGAAAACACGCTTCACGGCCGGTTGCTCCGAACCGGCAGATTCTTGCGGCGCGTCTTTTGCTGGTGATTGCAAGCGTCCTCTCCGGGTATCTTGCCTGGGGAGCTCTGAGCGGGGAAACCCTGGCAGGCTGCGGCCCATCCTCAGGGTGCGACAAAGTCCTCAGTAGCCGCTGGGCCTACTGGCTTGGAATCCCCGTGAGCGTCCCAGCGTTGGCCACGTATCTTGGATTATTGACGGGGAGTTTCGCAATTTATGGAAGCGGGGCATCGATGCGTCGAACGGCCTGGTTATCGATCATCATGCTGTCTGTGATGGTAATCGGTGTTGTGTTTTGGTTCAGCGGATTGCAGGTGTTTGTTCTAAATAGTTTTTGCAAGTTTTGCCTCGCGACCCACGGAACTGCTTTGGTCGCTGCCGCGCTTTTGTTGAAGAACGCTCCTGTGGTGCACGTTCCAAGCAAGAATCCGGGTGGCATTCCATTTCGAACCGTCCTCAATGCGAGCCTGGCGGGAGTAGTCGGACTGACGGTCTTGGCTGCGGGGCAGATGATGGTTGAGAAAGCCGGTTATCGAGTGAAAGAGATCGCCTCTGGAGCATCAGCGCAATCGAAAGAGGCCGAGCCTCGCGAATTGTCGCTTCACAACGGCACCATTCGCCTCGATCTGAACGAGATCCCCGTGATCGGTTCACCGAGCGCGCCCCATGTGATTGTCAGTCTCTTCGATTACACCTGCCATCATTGTCGCGACATGCACGGCTTGCTGATGCAGGCCAAGGCGCGGTTCACCAATCAACTTGCAATTGCGAGCCTTCCGATGCCGTTGGACGGGAATTGCAATCATCTGGTGAAACGCACGCCTCCGGCGCACGCGAATGCCTGTGAGTACGCGCGGCTTGGATTGGCTGTTTGGAGGACGGATCGCGAGGCGTTCGAAAAGTTCGATTCTTGGGTATTTGACTCCTGGAAACCGAGTTCACCAACTGCGGTGCCGCTCGATCAAGTGAGGCAGCATGCGATTGAGTTGGTGGGTGAAGAAAAACTGAATCTGGCGCTTGCGGATGAATGGGTGAACCGGCAAATCCAAACCAACGTGGCAATTTATCAAGCGAACATTCGGGAAGTGGGCAGTGGCAGCATGCCTCAGTTGATCCTCGGGCAGTCCGTCAGCGTCGGAGCGTTAAACCGAGTGGACCAGCTTTACAAGATGATTGGCGAACGATTCGGTCTGAATTAGAAATAGCCTCTTTGGCTCAGCCTCCCAAAAGGAGTTGATTTCGCGAACGTCTTTCCCAGAACCGTTCAGCTCACGATCGCGGCAAAACCTTAGCTCGCGCGGGATGCATCGGCGCCGCGCTGCAGGAAGTATTTTCCCGTAATCGGCGGGTGCGAAACTTCTGAAGTGGCAATTGCGCTCGGGAGTTGCGCGTCAGCGCCTTGGACTGCGGTGACGAGCAAAGCGATTCACCGCTTTGTTACCGGCGCGTGCCAACCTGCTGAAACCATCCAATAAGCTTTGGTTTCAGCCAAAAAAGCGGCAACTCCGCAAGCTCCGTTTCCGCACTCCAAAACCTTGCGGTCATTCAGAATGGATGTGAACGGGCGGTCCAGCGGAGAACTTAAACGTTTTGAGTTCAACCGATTTCGGATTCTTCGCATCCTCGTGAATCTCGTAGAAGTGATTCTTCTCGAAGCCCGTCAGGGTCTGGCGTTTTCCGGACGCGGGCCACCAAATCTCAACGTTTTCGATTCGTGTGATTGTTCCCAAACCAAATTCCTGGCGCAGGGGTGACGCGCCAAAGGTGCCGCCTGAATTCACGGTTCTATGGACGGTTCGGGAACCTGACGGCGTCTCAACCTGAACCTTGATCCTGGCTCCGATGGCCGCCCGGTTGGAGGTGGTTCCGACCAATTTCAATTTCAACCAATCGTTTCCATGTCCGGGGTTTTGGAACAACGCATTGAAATAGGCGTCCCCTTCGTACGCGCCTCCGAGCGACGTGTAAATATCAGCGTCCCCGTCATTGTCCAAATCGCCGAACGCAATACCGTGCCCTTTCTGGACGTTTCCAAATCCTCCGGAAGTGGTGACGTCTTGGAAACGCTTGCCGGCGTCGTTTCGGAACATCCGATTCGGAATGAGCATCGTGAGATCCGGGGTTCCTGTTCCGAGATAAAGATCGAGAAAACCGTCGTTGTCCAGGTCGCCGAAGTTTCCGGCCATCCCGACCAGAAGCCGATTCAATCCTTGCTCCCGGGTCACCTCGGAGAAGGTGCCGTCTCCATTGTTGTGATACAGCCGCGGGCGTTCGGCTCCGTGACTCAGGCCCAAATAATCGGCGGCTACTGTTGCCACGCTCTTGACGCCGTAGCCGCAGGCGAAGATATCGAGCCATCCGTCGTTGTCGTAGTCGAAAAACCAGGCGGGAAAGCTGAAGACCGGTTCTGTGACATCCAAATCTTTGGCAACATTTGTGAAGCGCCACCCGGCCTTGAAGGGATCGGCATCTCCGCTCTTGGGGCCTTCGTTTTTGTACAGAAAATTAGGCTGGCCGCGGCAGGAAATGTAAATGTCCGGCAAACCGTCGTTGTTAAAGTCACCGCTGTGAACCGATTTAATGAGACCGAGCGCATCAATGCCGGAAACGAGGGCGATTTCTGAGAAAGTCCCGTCGTGGTTGTTTCGGTACAGCTCGCACGGATTCACATCTCCAGGAACCGTTTCATTTCCGACGAATAGATCGATCCATCCGTCGTTGTTAAAATCGAGCCACGTTGCGGTTTGGGTGGGATGCAGACTAAGCAGTCCCGCCGCTTCGGTGACGTCATCGAAGGTGCCGTCTCCGTTGTTTCGCAGGAGCGAATTCGGGTGGTGCCCCTGTTTCTCGAACCATGCGCCACGAAGCACCAGCACGTCGATAAAACCGTCGTTGTTGTAATCTGCCTGCACCATGTTCAGCCCACCAACTTCGCCTTTGAGCCCGGCATCGTTCGTCCTCTCCTGAAAAGTGCCGTCACCGCGATTATGAAAAAAACGGAGCGGATCACTGACTCCCATGGAAGAAATCATCAGATCCAGATTGCCATCATTGTCGAAGTCATCCATCACGACGCTCCCGGCCAAGGTGTTTAAGTCGAGACCGAGGCCTCTCGCGGCATCTGGAAAGCGTTTGATGTCGTATTCAGAAGCGAAGACTTTCGGTGGAACCAGGAAGTATGGAGGCACAGTGCCGGGGTGGCCGCCCAGCGTCATGTGCGCGAGATTCAGAAGCCATCCTGCTTGAAGGTCGTTCGGATTCTTTCCCAACTGTTCCATGAGAATTCCGATGGCGCCTTGCGATCCTCGCTGCATCTTGTGAAACCCACTCGGTTGAATCGGCATCAGACAGGAGTCGATCGTATGATTGGCCAGGCAGTTCTCTTGTTCGCCAAGCCGAAGATATGCTAATGCGGTGTCCATTCGGACAAGCGCAATCTTGTCCTCGGGCATTTGAATATGATTGGTTTCGATGAACGATCGCAAACTCAGATACTGAGCGACAGCTTCCTCAGTATCTCCGGCGTGCAGGAGTTCGCGCGCGTATTTGTAGCGCAGACCAATCAATTTGGAGGCGGTGACATTCGGATCGCGGAGAGCTTCCGCAAGTTGTTTTTCGAAGATGCCGGCCGCCCTGCGGTTGAGAAATGGGTTTTGCAGCGGATTGGATTCCAGCGCGAGGCGCGCCAATCGGTCCGCCATGCGTCGGGTCGATGGCGCAAGATAGCTCTCTGCGGCAAGCGGGGCAGCGCCTACGTATGAAAGACTCGCCAGAGCCGCTAGAATGGTTGCCAGGAATCGCACAACGGTCTGCGCGCCATCAGGCGCGCGAATAAATAATTCGCCCGGCATGTTACCGAAGTACACGTCATGCACAAAACCAAAATCGAGAGGGAATCATTTGAAGGCTGGTCGAATTCGAGGGGCGCATCTCCGAATCAGGACACACCTGAACCGCTCCTTCTTCTTCGGATTGAGGAGAGGAACGCGGAGGCTGG
>JAQBVM010000246.1 GCA_027623095.1 Verrucomicrobiota bacterium | reverse complement strand
CACCAACTCCACCTCCTAATTCGAGAACGCTTCAGAACCGCTTCCACGACTCAGTTCGTAGCGGTACAAGAATCGCTTTGAGCGCGGCTTTCTTGCCCTCGGGGTCTTCCTCGTTGTCCGCCTGCTCCTGCGGCAGGTCTTCCTGAATCTGTTTCACATCGGGATCGCCCTCGGCAGGCGGGGAGAAGACGCAGGCGATGTTCAGCGCCTGGAAGTCGGTATCGGCGGCCGCCTTCTCCGCCTGCATCGTCTTGAACAGCGCGTGGTATTCGATGGCGTCATTGATGGACGCGGTGGCGAGGATGGCATTGAAGCGGCGGTGATTGGTGGATGAATCGTGTTTCGCGAGGATGGATTCGATGACGGCCTTCTTCGCGATGGCCTCGCCGGGCTTCGGCGGGTGCGTGCCCTCGGGCTTGAAGTAATCGATGTGGAAACGCAGGACGTTCCCGTCCTCGATGGCGTGGGTGATGGTGTAGGCGTGGAGCTGCTTCTGGAAGAGGTCCGCCGTGGTGCGCATGGAGGCCTGGGTGTCCTCGATCTTCTGCAAGGAGGCATTGGCCTCAAAGATGGGCGTGCCGGTGAAGCCGAAGAGCTGGGCCTTGGGGAAGAACGCTTTGATCGCCTTGTGGTTCTCCCCGAACTGGGAGCGGTGGCATTCGTCGAAGATGAAGACGATGCGTTTGTCACTCAGCGGTGACAGCATCTCCTTGTAGGTCTGCTGGTCGTTCTTTTTTCGCTGCTGGTTGCGCTTGCTGTTCTCATCCAGCGCAAGGCCGAGTTTCTGGATGGTGGTGACGATGACCTTGTCCGCGTAGTCCTCGGAAAGCAGGCGGCGCACGAGCGCGGCGGTGTTGGTGTTTTCCTCGACGCAGCCTTCCTGGAACTTGTTGAACTCCTCCCGCGTCTGGCGGTCGAGGTCCTTGCGGTCCACGACGAAGACGCATTTGTGGATGTGGTCGTTCTCCTTGAGCAGCGTGGAGGCCTTGAAGGAGGTGAGCGTCTTGCCGCTGCCGGTGGTGTGCCAGACGAAGCCGTTGCCGTCGTCGTCATCAATGCACTTCACCATGTGCTGCACGGCATAGACCTGATAAGGCCGCATGATCATGAGCTTCTGCTCGCCCGCCAGCAGGACCATGTAGCGGCTGATGGTGCGGCCGAGGTCGCACTTTTTCAGGAAGGTGGCGGCGAACTCGTCGAGGTGAGTGATCTTGCGATTGTCCTCGTCAGCGAATTCATAGACGGGCAGGAAACGCTCCTCCGCATTGAAGGCAAAGTGGCGGGCGTTGTTGTTGGCGAAGTAGTACGTGCGGTCGCGGTTGCTGACGATGAAGAGCTGCATAAAGCAGAGCAGCGTCTTGGTGTAGCCGTTGCCGGGATCGTTCTTGTATTCGACGATCTGCTCCATGGCCCGGCGGGGATTGACGCCGAGGGTCTTCAGCTCGATCTGCACGCAGGGCACGCCGTTGATGAGCAGGATGACATCGTAGCGGTGGTGGCTGTTGTCCGTGTTGATGCGGAGCTGGTTGATGACCTCGAAGTGGTTTTTGCACCAGTCCTTGAGGTTCACCAGCGAGTAGTTCAGCGGCGTGCCGTCTTCGCGACTGAAGGAGTTGATGCTGCGGAGGGTCTTCGAGGCGGTGAAGACGTCCGGGGTGACGATCTCATCCAGCAGGCGGGCGAACTCGGCATCGGTGAGATGGACGCGGTTGAGGGCCTCGAACTTTTCCCGGAAGTTCTGCTCCAGCGTGGCGCGGTTGGTGATGTCAGGGCGGTATTCGTATTTGAGGGCCTGGAGCTTGCCGACGAAGCCGTATTCGATGGCGTCCTCACGAAGGACCGCAGGCGGGCCTTCAGGCGATGGATCGTAGGTGGTCTTTGGGGACGGCATGGCTAGTTGATTTCGAATGTCACGGGAATTGGGCAGCGCCAAATATTGGACCTTCGCAAGCAGCACAATAAGGGAGGTGCTGGCAGGCGCGGAAGTTGGCGGCGTAGCCGTGGTCTTGGGAAGCCTCGATGACCCGGATTTGTACAGTATTCCCCACAGTTCTCATAGGCGGTCTCCTTCCTTGTCCAACTGCGCCAGCAGGCGGCGTCCCTTTTCCGTGAGCCGGTATTTCTGGAGCCGGCTGGCGGGGTTGTGCTGTGTCTCGTCAAATCCATGGTCTTGCTCCGGGGCAGCTTACTCAAGCAGACGATACGGGACAAGCGCCAGGATTCTGCCATCCGTTCAGTAAGTCGCTGCGGTTGGGTGGAGAAGCAACTGTTCCATGGCCGCCTACTTCTCATCGTCCTCCAGCGGACGTTTTCCTTCGAACGGGCCCCATTTCGCGCGCTCGGCGTAGTCCTTCAGGCTCTTATAGGCTTCGGCGTCGTAGCCGGGGTTCACCTTCGGGAAACGTGCCCCAACCTGTTTGAGGTAAGCCATCATTTCCCCGTGGAGCTTCTGGTGCGTGTCGGGTTGCTGCGTCGCGATGTTCTCCACTTCGCCCATGTCCTTCGACAGATCGAACAGCATCGGCAGCTCCGGTCGCTCGTAAAAGTGAACCACCTTTGAAGGGCCGGAGATCATCACGGAGTGCGGGACGCTGCTCCGATAGTGTGGGTAGTGGAAATAGAGGTTGCGGTTCAGGAACGCCGCATCCGGCTGCTGGCCGCGCAGGTATCCGGCGAGGCTTACGCCGTCGAGGTTTTGGATCGTCTTCGGATCGCCGCCCGCCCATGCGACGAAGGTTGGAAGGAAGTCGTAGTTCACGACGTTGCCGGTGAACTGCGAGCCGGGCTTGATGCCGGGGCCGCGCACGATCATCGGCACGCGGATACCGCCGTCCCACAGCCACCACTTATGCGCATGCAACGGCTGGGTGAGGCCGGGTGTGAGTTGGAGTTCTTTGTGCCGGTAGCCATTGTCCGCGACGATGACGACATAGGTATTGTCCTCGATGCCGAGCGACTTGATCCGGTCGAGCACCGCGCCGATGCGGCCGTCGAGGTCCTCGCCCATGCCAAGCCAGATCGCGGGGTCATCCTTGCGCTTCACCTTTTCGGCCGTCGTGCCCGTCTTCTGATACCAGGCCTGCACGAGCGGGTGACGGGTGTATTTCTCACGAGTTGCCGGAAGGCATTCCCGGCCTTCGTGCATCGCGTAGTGGGAGATCTGAAGGTAGAACGGTTTGCCGGCCTTCACCTGTTCCTCCATGAATCCAATCGCCTTCTTCGTGACGCTGAACATCAGCTTGGGATCGGTCAGATCGTCGGGCAGGCGCTGCTTCCCGGCATCGGTAAGCGTGTTGCCGGGCTTGTTGCTGGTGTCACCGTCGTGCAGGGCGTAGCCGTGCTCGCCCGGGTCGCCGCGCATGTGCCACTTGCCGATGTGTGCACTGACGTAGCCGAGCGGTTGCAGCGCCTCGGGGATCGTGGTCGCCTCCTGATCGATCTCCATGTCCGACACATTCGGCGACAGGGGAAAGGTCGTGAATTCCTTTTTCGTGTCGTAGTAGTCCTCCTTCGATCCGAGGAAGACGGTGAATCCGTTGCGTGGCGACGACTGCCCGGTCTGGATGCAGACCCGCGCCGGCGAGCACTGCGGCGAGCCGTAGGCGTTGCGGAACTTCATCCCCTCGCGCGCGAGCCGCTCGACATTCGGCATTTCGAGGACGGGTATGCGCGAGTTGGCTATCGCATCGTCCATGGCCACGGTCGAGCCGTTCCACGCCCAGTCGTCGATGTAGAGTAGGACGATGTTGGGTTTGGTGGCGGCGGATGAGTTGCCGCACAAAGCGCACAGGATCGCGAGGATGTTAATGAAGTGTTTCATTTCTTGAAACCCTTCTCCGTGCCGGCTTTGGCGCCGACGCCTTTCACCGTCCCCGGTTTCCACTCGCGGGCGAGATCGAGGTCGGCGGCGACCTGTTGGGTCAGGGCCGTGACGTCCACGCGCCCGACGCGGTTGTAGAGAGCGGGCACATAGCGGGCGTCGCGGAGCCGGGCGTATTCCTTCCAGTGCGCGAGGGCGCTTTCGAGATGACGGATGGCACTCGCCTGTTCCGCCGTGTCGCCCGAGTGATCGAACAGCGCCAAGGCGCACGCGGCGCGGATCTTGTCGGCGTAGTAGTGGCCGAGCAACGCGAAGCACTCGAGGTCATCCAGCGTGGCGGCGAGTTCTGCGTCGGAGGCCGTGGACTTCTGAGCGGACCGCTTGCGCAGGTCGGTGACGTGTCGTTGCGCCTCCGAGGCGTAGCCCCGCAGGCTGTCGGCAATCTGCAACGGCGTGGTGCCGTCCATCGGTTTGCCCTCGATCACGCGCTGGCGCCATTCGCGCACGGACAGGTTCCCCGAGCCGGGCATGGTGGTGTTCTCCACGAAGTGCCGGACGTTGTAGTAGCCCTTCGAGCGCGGGCTTGAGAGCGAGGCCTCGGGATACCACTTCAGGTCGATGTCGCCCCCATAGGAGGAAGGAATACCATTGCTTCTCGATCACGAGCGGACGCGGCTGGCCGGCGGGGTGATCGCGTTCGAGGAACGAGCGGCCCCAGGTGTAGCCGTCCGGTCCCATGTAGAACCCGGCGCAGACATCGCGGCCGGGCTGTTCCTTGAGCGCGTCGCGCACGCCCTCGCCGTAGGTGTCCCAGAGCCACTTCTCCTTCTCCTTCGGGTCCATGTTGTGCGGCATGCCCTCGCCGGCGGTGATGCCAAAGCCCGCGAGCAACGGATAGGCCTTCACCATCTCGCGCACCGACGCGCGGAAGTAGCGTTTGGTGGTGTCGTTCTCCAGCTTGTTCGTGATGCCGTGCTTCCCCTCGGCGCCGAAAGTGAAGGCGTTCCACGTGAAGACATACACGTCGATGCCGCGGTCCTTCGCGTATTGCATGACCCAGCGCCAGAACTCGATCTTTTCGCCGATGCTGATCTGCTTCACCACCTCATGGTCGGCAAGCATTTCCGGACGAACCATGTCGCTACCCCAGAAACTGAACGTGTCATCGAGCTTTGCACGGGTGCGCCAGACGTCGTCCAGCGCAACCTCCGGGAACTCCGGCACCTTTACCAGCGACGGGAACGGATGCAGCGACCAGAGCGAAAGCACGTTGTAACGATGCCGCGCCAGGTCATCGAGGAACGCCGTCCAGAATTCGCGCTCCCACATCTCGGGGATGTTCGCCTGCGCCGCGTCTGCGGAGTCGGAGTAACTGGGCGTGCGCAGATCGAGCGGGATGTTGAACTTGATGCCGCGATGCTCCATGCGCGGCTTGTGTTCGCCGGGCTTCAACCGATTGAGCGTCCCCAAGCGAATCGCTTCCGCGACATCCAGCCCGCCATACATCGCGCCTGTGGCATCACCGCCGATGATACGGATCTCCGCGCCGTCCCGTTCGATACGATAACTCTGTGCCGGGCCTGTCGAGACGCTAAGCGTCACGTTCGGCACCGGCTGTCTGGCGTCCTTCGCCGCGAGCTCGATTTCCGCCGCCGCGAACTTCAGCGAACCAGCGTCGGAGGGCTGGAAGGTTACCGCGCCCCGCGCCGGGCCGGCGAACGCCAGAATGGCTAAGGCAAGCAATAGGTGGATATGGTTCATAATGAGTCTCGGTTTGATGATTAATGCTGTCATTCCGGTTGCCGCCAGGCTGGCTCGCCGATCCCGCCGAGGTCGAGGTAGTCCTGCAATACGATTTTGTCGTAGTCGTGCCAATCGGAGAAGCTGCGGTTCCGCTGCATGTCCACGCCGATGTAAAGCGCATCCATCAGGTCGGTGTATCGGCGCCACGCGGAATAGGCTTTGCCCATCGCTTGCTTCGCCTTTCCTTTTTCACCCTGTATGTCGTAGATCACGGCCCGAAACTTTTCGGCATTGAATTGCCCCAAGCGCGCCTGCGCCGTCAAATCCCTCAAGGTAAGCTGCAACTCGACATTCCCGCCGGGCTTCAAGCTTGCGAGTAGTTCCAAGGCCTTGGTCGAAAGCGCATCAACCTTCTCGATGTTGTCCCAGGCTGAAATCTTTTCACCAACTTTTCCATCTGCTGTTTCACGCAACGAAGCGAGGCTCGATCCCGCAAACGGGGTTGCTTCTTTGGTGTCGTCTAGCGAGAAATGGCGGCCTTCCTTTTTGTCCCACATGTCGCCGGTCCACATTTCAGGCCAGAAATCCGCGTCGAACTGCCATTTGCCCGTGACCTGTTCGTTGGCGCGCCGGATGGCCCCCGATGCACTGCTCCAGGCTTCGAACAATCTGTCGGCTGGCACCTCGGTAAATCGCGCGGCAAGGTGTCGTTGGAAAAACTCGTCCGAGATTCTGGGGTTGTACGAAATCCGCCCCCACAGCTTTTGCATATACCAGGTGCGCTGAATACTCAGGGCATTCCGGTTCTTGTAGAACGGATTCTTGCTGGTGAAGTCCCTGGCGAACACCCAGCCATCCGCGCCGATGTAAAAGCCGGTCACATACTTGTCGATCGGGGGAAAACCGCTGATGTAGTCGCGGACAAACTGCGGCTCGGCCCAGTGAAGGAAAAAGAAATCGTCGTTCCGCACGGTCAACCACGACATGATGCCGTGTTTGCCAAGCCCCTGCTCCATTCCCGTCCGGTGCCAGCGCGATGGAGTGACCGTGGAATGGACGTGCGCCTCGGAATACTTGCAGGACAACTCCAGCCGGACGTTGGGCAGGTCGTTCAACGGGGAAAAATATTTCAAGATATGATCAATGTCGCCGTCGTGCTGGCGATGGATGAAGACAATGTCCCGCTTGGGATTTTCCGCAGCATATTGCAAGACACCCTTGCCGAAGGAATCCCATGCCCATTCTTCTTTCTGGCTGGCGTTCATTTTCCCCATCTTCTCTCCCACCGTGATGCCAAAACCCTTCAGATCCGGATAAGTCTGCAAGAGTTTGATCACGCATTTCCTGAGGTATTCCCTGGTCTTTGGATTATCGGTGGCATCGGTGAGACCGTGTTTACCTTCAGCGGTGGAAAGGAAGACGTTCCAGTTGGAAATGTAGATGTCAAAGCCCCGTTCCCGGCCATACTTCATGACGCGTCGCCAATACTCGACTTTTTGATCAATCGTCAGGTTGTTGACCTTGACTCTTTGGCCCGCCGCATCGAATCCGGTCACACCCTGGATGGCGATACCGGGATACTCGTCTTCCATATTGACCATGGAAGTAAACGGGTGGGGCGACCAAAGTGACAGCACGTTGTAGCGATGCCGGGCCATCTCGTCGAACCACGTTTTCCAGAATCCCATATCCCAAACATCCTTAATGGCCAGCTTGTGCGAGGTGCCGTGATGGCCGTAGTAGTAGGTGGGGGATTCCTTATCCAAAGGAATGTTGAACTTGATGCCACGATTTTTGATATGAGGTGATTCCTCTTCATCGTAAGCGCGGGCGAGGTCGTGGAACTGAATGTTCTCCGCCAACTGCAAGCCGCCATACATCACGCCAACCGCATCGCCGCCCAGCACCCAGTAACTCAAGTCAGGCTTGGTGGTGGTGCGGAGGGCGTAGGCTTGCTGGTCCAAACCAGCCGCAGGTTTGCCACCCTGGGCGGAAAGCGTGAAGGTCGCCAGGTTGTCGGTGGCGAGAGCGAGAACAATCTTCTTGGACGAATCCGCCTTGGCCAGCGCGGCGAGGTCATGGACTTGAACTGTGTGTTCTTGTTTCTCCAGGGCGGCCTTGATATCGCCAGCGGCAAAGGCGATCTGCGGTGTGTCGGAATCAAAGTAGAACTGGATGGTTTCCGCCGGCAATGGCGAGCTGAAGCCGAGGAGCGCGCAGAGCATCCATGCGGTGGTGGTAATACGATTGAAGGGCATGATAGGTCGAGAGGCAAGTTGGAGCGAAAGCTGAGAGGCCGCCATTGTTTCTATTTGAGTTCAGCCAGCTTGCGGCCAGGCTTGATCGTCGTGTCGATACCCCTCCTGGGTGTAGCCTGCGTGGAATCGGATGCGTCATCGAGACCGCGTTTGGGCTTTTTCTTTTTGGATTGAGGGAGACTATCGACTTCATTCTTGGGAAGGAACGTTCGCAGGCGGGTTTTCACTTCCTCCAATTCTGGCAACTTCTCTACAGCGAGGTTTCTCCACTCCAGGGGATCCTTCGTGAGGTCGTAGAGTTCCTCGGTTTCGCCGCCGTAGGTGATGTAATGCCACTTCTCCGACATCACCGAGTGATTGCCTTTGCCAGCGGTGGTGACGGTAGGGCTCCAAGCTCGCTCGGGATTTTCGAGCAAAGGTTTGAAGGATGTCCCGTCCAGTTGTTTTTCGGGCAGCCCGCACAGCTCGATCAAGGTTGGATAGAGATCGAGCAGGTTCACATTGCGAGAGCAATCCCTTCTCGCGTCCATGCCAGGAAGGTGAACCATGAGCGGCAGCTGGGTGGCTTCTTTCCAGAGTGTGGCTTTGCGGAAGCGGAGTTTTTCGCCGAGATGCCATCCGTGGTCGCCCCAGAGGACGACGATCGTATTGTCGGCGTATTGGCTGTTCTCGAGGGCGTCCAGCATCACCCCAATGCAGTCATCGGCATAGCTGCAGGCGGCCAGATAAGCCTGCACGGCTCGTTGATGAAGGCCATACTCCTGCACCCAGAGGAAGTCCGGTTGGGCTTCGAACCGACGTTTCCTTGTCCCCCCCAAAATGTCATCCAGATCGTCCATGCGGTATTCAGGAACCTGGACACTCTCAAGTGGGTGGAGGTCGTAGTATTCCTGCGGCACAAACCACGACAGATGTGGCTTGGAGAGGCCGGCGAACATGAAGAAGGGCTGGTCGTGTTGTTCCTGCAATTGCTGCTCGAACCACTTCGCGGTCCGATAGTCCTGCGTGAACTCCTTGCCCTTTTCCGTTACGCCCCACGAGAACTCGGACCCACCTCCCACTTTGTATTTGGGGTTCTCGATCTCCTTGCCGGCGATGATGCCTTTGTTACGGGAGTAAACGGATTCCGGCTTTTGTCCTCCACGATTCTGCTCGTCATGCCAGACATCGAAGGCCCATTGACCCGCATCGGCGCCGTTTGCAGTCTCGTGCTTGTGGAAGATTTTCCCGCAGGAGATCGTCCGGTATCCGTGCTTGGTGAAATACTCCGGCAGCGTGGCGTGCGTCTGCACAATCTTTGAGTCACGCATGTTGGTGTCGTTGCTATAGGTACCGGTGGTGCTGGGTCGGAATCCCGACAACAAAGCCGACCTGGACGGACCGCAAACCGGCCCCGCACAGCTCGCATTGCGAAAGACCATCGAATTCCGGGCTAGACGGTCCATATGAGGCGTCTTCGCCTGAGGATGACCGCCGAATGCGCCGACCCAATCGTTGAGGTCATCAACGGCGATCATCAGAATGTTGTAGCGGTGTGGTTCTTTGGCCGACGGCTGGGCAGAGCTGCTGATAGGAGTCAGCAGTGCCAGTAGAACAAGCGAGAGGAACGGTTGTAGCGTTTTTAGGGTTTGGATTTTCATGTCAGATATTCTATCGCGGACCCGAATTTAGAGCATTGGGAAGCTTCGCACAACACGCGGGATGCATGGGCGCTCCACGACGGGAGCCCCGTCCGATTCGTGTCCGTTGGTGTTCATTCGTGGTTCCTTCATTTCTGCTTCGAATCGAGTTCGACAACATCGGCACCGGCAAGATGGCGACCAAACCCGGCAAACTGGATACCTTCGCCATCGCCGGAGCGGACCAGAAATGGCATTGGACGGATGCCGAGATCGCAGGAAACAAGGTCATCGTCTCCTCCAAAGAGGTGCCAAGTCCCGTAGCTGTTCGCGGTTCACCCGCATTCGTTGCAGTCCGACTGCTGGTGCGGCGTGCAATCGATGAAGTGCGAATTATATATACCGCCCTATATGCTTCACACCCCCTACTTTTGCCCCTGGATTCACCAGCTGGCGCCCTTGGAATCGCGCACCGCCCAAGCCTGGCGGCGCGTGCGCGCCTGCACCCTCTGCCAACTCGAACAGGCCTTTGGCCAATGGCTGCCGCGGGACCTTATCCCAAAAGCTCCCGACCAGGCCAACCGCCGCGACTGTCATTACACCCGCGAGCGCACTTTCTGGTGCGCGCTCTGGCAGAGTTTGAATCCCCAGGCCTCCTGCCGCGAAGTCGTCCGTCAGCTGCAGGTACTCAATGACGCCGGCCCATTGGCCGTGATCGACCTCAAGACGGTCGGGACGAGAGTTCCCGCCTTGGAGGGCTCATGCCGGGCGCTTTCTGCTTGTTCCATCCCCTCAGCGCGCTATTCTCGGCCCAACCATCCAACCATGAAACGAACCATCCCATTCATCCTACTCGCCGCGCTTTTCGCGGCCCTCTCTGTCGAGGCCGCCGCAAAGCCGCTCAAAGTCTTCATCCTCGCCGGGCAGTCGAACATGGAAGGCCACGCGAAGGTCGAGACGTTTGACTACATCGGCGACGACCCGGCGACGGCGCCGCTTTTGAAAATGATGCGCGGCGCGGATGGGAAACCGACTGTGTGCGAAGGTGCGTGGGTTTCGTATTTCACCGGCCACTACGATGGCAGCGCGAACGGCGAGGGCGTCGGCAAGCTGACGGCGGGCTACGGCGCCAGAGGTGATAAGCCGACGCAGGACAGCGGGAAGATCGGGCCGGAGTTCACGTTCGGCCTCACGATGGATGCGGTGCTTGCGGAGCCGGTGCTCATCATCAAGACCGCGTGGGGCGGAAAGAGTCTGCACACGGATTTTCGTCCGCCGAGCGCGGGGCCGTATGAGCTGAACGACTACCAAAAGAAGCTCTACTACGGCCCTCCGGGGCATGGCGTTCCGAAGAACATGGACGTGTGGCTCGCGGAGAAGAAGAAGGACACCGGGCACTTCTACCGGCTGATGATTGACCATGTGAAAAAGGTGCTCGTCGACCCGGCGCGTGTCGTCCCCGGGTACGACCCGGCGCAAGGCTACGAGTTGGCGGGCTTCCTTTGGTTCCAGGGCTTCAACGACATGGTGGACGGCCACACGTATCCGGCGCACGGCAAGCCGGGCCGCTTCGGCCTCTACAGCGAGTGGCTCGCGCATTTCATCCGCGATGTGCGGCGC
>JAQBVM010000245.1 GCA_027623095.1 Verrucomicrobiota bacterium | reverse complement strand
TCTCCCCAAGGAGAGGGAATTCCTTTCGCTGCCGCAGACAAATTCGAAGGATTAAATTCACTCATAGCAGAAACGATCGCTTAATCGTGTAACAACTTCCACGGAGCGAGAGCGAGCTTTTCACTAGGGAAATTTCCGAAGCCGTCCATTCCCCGAGGTTTGGAGCGTCGAACTGATTAAAGAGTCGTTTTGAGGCATTTGCTTTTTCAGAAGCCTCAATCATCGTGTTCCTTGCCGCGGAATGCAGAGGATTCACATGAGATATCCAAACCGGCGTGTGGCGCGGGCTTCGCTCTTCTTTACAGGAGACGCTTGCCGTAACCCGCTTCCAGCAATCGATACCATTCATCACGTGTCAGATGAATGTTTGTGGCTCCCGCGAGTTCGCGAATGCGGTCGGGGTTGGTCGAACCGGCGACTGGGATGATCTTGCTCGGATGCTTCAGGAGCCAGGCAACTGCGATAGCCGAGCGAGATGTATCGTGAGCGCGCGCAATGAGATCAAGCGTTTCCCGAACTTGAATGCGATGGGCATGATCTGGTTCGCGCAGATCAATCGGGTCCGTTGAACCGAGTTTGCCCCCAGCCAAAGGGCTCCACGCCATCGGTGTGGTCTTCGTGCGATAACAATGGTCCAAAGTTCCGTCGTCGAACGCGTTCAATCGCGCAAGGCTGATTTCGATTTGGTTTATGATCAGCGGTTTTTTGCACGCTTGCTGGAGTGTCGAGAGCTGCACCGGAGAGAAATTGCTGACGCCGAATTCCCGGACCTTTCCCGTTTGGCTCAATCGACTAAATGCATCCGCCACTTCCTCCGGATCGCATAGGTAATCGGGCCGATGAAGGAGGTAAATATCAATTCTATCGGTGCCGAGCCGCTTCAATGATTCTTCGCAAGACCAAATAATATGGCCCGCGGAAGAATCGTATCGGTAAGGAGAGTCCGGAACGGGGTCTCCGGCTCGCCGAATGCCGCATTTGGATACGATAATGATTTGATCCCGCATTCCCGAGATACTCTTGAGGACTTTTCCAAACATCCGCTCGGCTTCACCAATCGCATAAATGTCCGCATGATCAAAGATTGTGAATCCGCATTCATAAGCCGTTGTAATCGCGCGTTTGGCAGACTCTTCGTGCGCCGATATAATGTCCGCGGCTTCGACCGAACCTGCGATACGCCAGCAGCCGTATGCGATGCGACTGCCTGTTAGAGAGCTCGTTCCGAGAGGAATGGTTTCCATAGAATGCAGTTGATGGCGCAGTTTACGAGGAAACACCCCATCTCGGAAGCGATTTCTGCGAATCTTGCCTTTCTGGATTGTTACGGCAATCTGCGGCGTTGAATGCGGCAGTTTTCAAAGACTCTCTGAACTGCAACAGCGGCCTGGCGATTGCCGGTGGAATTCTGCTGGCGGTTTCATTTCCGAAAATCGGGATTGCCGGAGCGGCCTGGATTGCTCCGGGTATAATCCTCGCATCCGCTCTTGGAACGTCGTTCGGGCGGGCGTTTCGCCTTGGATATGTAGCGGGACTTGTCCATTACCTAATCTCGCTGTATTGGCTTCTGTTTATGCCGGTTCCGCTGGGAGCGATCGCAGCGTGGGTGGCGCTGGCTTCTTATCTGGCTCTTTTTCCCGCCGTCTGGGTGTGGTTCTGCATCCGGATGTGTCCCGGCTTGAGCATCGTTGATGGACCTTTGAGAGTTCGATGGCAGTCGCTTGAATCGTATATTTCAATCCCATTTGCCCGGCGGGGGCTTTGGTTGCTGCTGTGCGCAGTTGCATGGGTGGCACTTGAAATGATCCGGGCACGTTTGCTGACCGGGTTTCCCTGGAACTTCCTGGGTGTCTCGCAATACGGTGTTCTCGCGATCATTCAGATTGCATCGGTGACTGGTGTTTACGGGGTCTCGTTTCTTGTGGCCTGGTTCTCGGTTTCTTTGATGTCTGTGACCCTGGCGATCCTTCTCAGGCCTCAGCGAATGAGGTTCGCGATGCAGGATCTTCTATTGCCTCTCCTGATGCTGGCGCTTGTCTGCGCGAACGGGATAACGCGCGTATTGGAGGCGCCGGTCGGGAGCCGGACCTTAAGAGTTGCCTTAGTTCAGCCCAGTATTCCGCAGACGCTCATTTGGGATCCGCGAGAGAACTCGAATCGATTCGATCAACTTCTGGCTCTCTCTAAAGAAGCGCTTGCGTCCGATCCGGACCTCCTCGTCTGGCCCGAGGCCGCAGTTCCCAATGTGCTGCGTTATGAGCCGGAATCCATTGAGGCGGTGCGAGAATTGGTAAGAAACCATAAAGTTTGGCTGGTTCTTGGTGCGGACGACGCAGTGCCGAAACAGACGACTGGCGAGAAACCGCAATATGATTATTACAATAGCGCTTTTTTGATCAATCCGTCGGGAGAGCTGATTTCGGTGTATCGCAAAGAAAAGCTGGTCATTTTCGGAGAGTATGTCCCATTGGCTCGATGGCTGCCGTTTCTGAAATATTTGACTCCCATCGGGGAAGGATTCTCAGCGGGACGCGGAGCCGTTCCATTTCGGCTTCCAGAGCACGGGGTGTCGCTTTCTGTATTAATCTGCTTTGAAGACGCCTTTCCTCAATTGGCGCGTCACTATGTTGAGCCTGAGACCGATTTTCTACTGAACCTGACGAACAATGGCTGGTTTGGCGAAAGCGCCGCTCAATGGCAGCACGCCGCGAATTCGGTTTTCAGAGCGATTGAGAACGGTCTGCCATTGGTTCGTTGCGGGAACAACGGTCTCACTTGTTGGGTGGATCCGATAGGACGGGTTTTTGATGTGGGATTTCCGGGCACCGTAGATGTGTACGGCCCAGGCTTTAAGACCGTTGAAATTCCTCTGCTAACGGAAAGCTACCGGCGAGTGCCAACCTTCTACAATAGGCATGGGGATTGGTTTGGCTGGTCGTGCGTCGGAGCGGTCGCGAGCATCGGGGCGTTCGGTCTTGGAAAACGCTGGATCGGTCTTAAAATTTCCAGGGACTAAAAGGCAGGGATCGTTGCACCGCCCGGTCCGAATGAATATTCTCTGGGCAAAGGAAGATTGTTCCGTAAATTTGAGAGCTATGTTTGATGAGATAAAAGAGCAATTGACGGCGTCGTCTGAGAAGTTGGGGCAACTTCGGAGGTTTCTTTGACGTCGCTTCATTGCAGAAGCGTCTCGCCGAGCTTTCATCGCTGATGAGCGCGGAGGATTTTTGGAGCAACAGGGAGCAATCCCAGAAACTCATCGACGAGAGCGCTTCGATTCGCCAGAAGACCGAGCCTCTTGCGATCGCCGAGAAGAAGCTGGAGGACTTTCAAGTAATGGTCGAGCTGGGGGAGGGTGAGCCGGAAACATCTCAGATAAGCGTGCATAAGGATCTCACTCGAGACCTGGGTAGATTCGTTCAAGAACTGGAGAGCATTGAGCTGAGCGTGCTGCTGAACGGCCCTCACGACCGCAACAACTGCATCTTGAGCATCAATGCGGGCGCGGGAGGGACGGAGTCCTGCGATTGGGCCAATATGCTCCTTCGGATGTATCAACGCTGGTTCGAGATTCGAGGCTGGGAGGCCGAGTTGACCGATGCGTTGCCTGGAGACACGGCTGGCATCAAAAGTGCCACGATGATCATCAATGGAGAAAACGCTTACGGATTCTGCAAAGCCGAGCGAGGCGTGCATCGGCTTGTGAGGATCTCGCCGTTCGACTCGAACAAGCGACGGCATACAAGTTTTGCCAGTGTGGATGTCATCGCGGAAATCGAAGAAACATCATCCGAAATTGTTTTGCCGCCAAGCGAACTGCAGATCGACACATTTCGAGCCGGGGGCAAAGGGGGGCAAAATGTCAATAAGGTCGAAACCGCCGTTCGCATCACCCACCTCCCAACCGGGCTTGTGGCAGCCTCCCAGGCGCAACGATCTCAGGTCCAGAATCGCGCATCCGCGATGAAACTGCTGATTTCAAAGATTTACGCGCAGCGTCTGGATGCTCAGAAAGCCGAAATGGAACGGTTTTATGGGGACAAGGGAAGCGTTTCATGGGGGAACCAAATTCGGAATTACGTCTTCCAACCGTATCGAATGGTGAAAGATTTGCGCACGGGTGTTCAAACAAGCAACGTTCAAGCCGTTATGGACGGAGACCTCGACGCGTATGTAAACGGCTGGTTGCGGGCAGGATGCCCTCTGAAGCGGATACCTGGTGTGAAGGATGAAGATGGCGAGTAACGCGCGGCGGATTTGGTTGTGAAAACTGGAAATATCCTCGACACGATCGTAGCGCAAAAACGGATCGAAGTCTCGCGGCTCGGCGCCTTGGGTGTGGCACCCAGTGACCTTGCGGCGGCTGTGCGAGCCCGGGGCGGCATTCGTGATTTTGTTGATGCAATTGCGAGTCCGAAGAACGGCGCTATGGCGCTGATAGCCGAAGTGAAGAAGGCGTCTCCGTCAGCCGGCGTAATTTGTCATGACTTTGACCCGGTTCGAATCGCGAAAGAATACGAAACGGCCGGGGCGCATTGCCTATCCGTGCTGACCGACGAACGGTTCTTCCAGGGATCGTTGAAATATATGGAAGAGATTCGGAAGGCTGTGCGTCTGCCCTTGCTGCGGAAGGATTTTATCATCGATGCCCGGCAGATACGCGAAGCCATCGATTGGGGAGCTGACGCGATACTTCTGATTGTCTCGATTTTGAGTGACACCGACCTTCGGGACCTTCATGCGCTGGCTGCAACCGCGGGATTGGCGGTATTGGTGGAAGTGCATGACGAGTCGGAAATGGAGCGAGCATTATCGATTGGCGCGCGGCTGATTGGTGTCAACAATCGCGATCTAAAGACGTTTCAAGTGGATTTGGGCACAACCGAACGCCTTGCAAGAGGTTTCTTTCGGAACCAAGGCACTGAACGAAAGTTCCTTGTTGCCGAGAGCGGAATCCACTGCGCGGACGATGCGGCACGATTGAGGAGGGCGGGAGCCAAGGCGATCCTCGTTGGCGAGTCACTAATGCGGAATGGCGATATCCATGAAAAGGTGAAAGAATTAATTGGCCAATAAGAGGCGTCGAACCTTCATGGTATGCGCCTACGGCACCTCAGAAAAGCGTTGCGTCCGGTGCAAAGTATTCCTAGTTTGCAATCGTGGAAAGCAATTCGCGTATGGATAAGATTCCAAGGATTCTGATCGTCGATGATGATCCATTGATTCGAAGCACCTTCGCGAAATGTTTGGAGAGTAATCATTTCGAGTTGGCTGTGGCTGAAGATTGGAGGAGTGCCTTTGAAAAGGTGCATGAGTTCAACCCCCACGTCGTTCTTTTGGATGTCGTGATGCCGGAAGTTCCCGGAGACAAACTTGTGGAGACGATAAAGGGATGGAAATCCGAAATCGAGATAATCATTATCACAGCGCTTGTTTCTGAAAAGATGAAAAAAACTGCCTGGCCTGGGGTGCGTTTGCCGTGCTGGGCAAACCGATCGATCTTCGGGTGCTGATTCAAACGATCGACGGAGCTCTCGCAAAACAAAATCTTGTGTTTTAGCCCTCCAACTCCAAAGAGAGCTCTAATGCGCAGATGTAAGAACTAGAACTTGTTCGAGCGTCGAGAGTCCTTCACGCGCTTTATCGAGCGCAACCATCCGGAGGGTTTTCATCCCTTGTTTTACCGCGACTTTTCCGATCTCCATCGCGCTAACGCGATCGATCACGAGCTTTCGAATCTCATCGCTCACGGTCATCGCTTCAATAATTGCCGCACGGCCAGAGTATCCGCTGTCTTTGCACCGTTCGCAGCCGCGGCCACGGTGCAGTGTAACCCCTTCAAACACGTTCGGATCAATTCCCAGATCCTGAAACATTTTGGGCGGGTAGATTACAGGTTCTCGGCAGACCCGGCAGATTCGGCGCATAAGCCGCTGGGCGCACGCTATGATCACCGACGACGAAATTAGGAATGGCGCAATCCCCATGTCATCGAGCCGGGAAATGGCACCCGGAGCGTCGTTGCAATGCATCGTGCTTAATACTTGATGGCCCGTCAGCGCTGCCTCGACGGCGATCTCGGCTGTCTCTTCATCGCGAATCTCGCCAATCATGATAATATCCGGATCTTGACGAAGAATGGATCGCAGTACCGAGGCGAATGTCAGACCAATATCTTTTTTGACCGGGACCTGATTAATCCCCGGAATCTGGAACTCAACCGGGTCTTCGACCGTGACAATGTTGTAGTCCGGGCTGTTCAGTTCGTTAAGAGCGGAGTAGAGCGTTGTCGTTTTCCCGGAACCTGTTGGGCCTGTTACCAGAAGCAGACCGTGAGGAGCGTCCACCGCGGCTCTGAATCGCCGCAAGGTTTCATCGTCCATCCCCAGTTTTTCGATGCTCGCGGAAAGATTCGACTTATCCAGGACACGGAGCACAACTTTTTCTCCGTGAACGGTCGGAAGGAATGAAACACGCAAGTCAATGTCTTTAGCCCCAACTTTCATTCGGATCCGCCCGTCCTGTGAAAGCCGGCGCTCGGCAATATCCAAATTGCTCATGATCTTCAGCCTGGAAATCAGCGCGACTTGAAGATTCTTGGGAGGGGGCTGCGCATCCATGAGAGCACCGTCAATTCGATAGCGGAGGCGGACGGATTTTTCGAAAGGTTCTATATGGATGTCGCTGGCGCGATCTCGGACCGCCTGCACGAGAATGAGGTTTGCCAGTTTGATGACAGGACCTTCTTCCGTGGAGGCCGCCAATTGATCCGTGCTGAGTTCTTCAGCAGGTTCTTGAGACAACTGAAGATTCTCGACGTCCGAATCGAGGTCCGCTTGTTGTTGCGCCTCAATGATGTCCTGCATGCTCGTCGAGCGAGAATCCAGACTGTTTATCTTATCAACAATGGCCTTTTCGGATGCGATGAGCGGGACTACTTCGAGCTTCGTCGTTTGTTTGACGTCGTCGAGAGCAAGAACGTTGAGGGGGTCCGCCATGGCCAGGAATAGGCGATTGTCGAGCCTTGAGACCGGAAGAATCTTGTGATTGAGCGACAATTCCTTCGAGACAAGGGCGGAGACGTCGGGATGGATCCCCATTCGCGCCAAGTTCACGGGCGGTGTCTTGAGCACTCGGCCCATTGAAACCACCATGTCGATATCGCTGATGTAAGATTTTTCAAGAATCAGCTTCAGAAGACGCGTGCCTTCTTTCTTTTGCTGTTCGAGCAATTCCTCCACCTGCTGTCGGGAGAGCAGGCCATCTTCCACCAGGGCGTCGGCAATCCGTTCTCCAAATGTTTTGACTGGGGGCATTGGGTTGTAAAAGTTTAACGGAAGGTTTTTCGAATGGCTTTCAAGAGCTCGACCGGCGCCGCCACGTACCAAATAAAGCGATTCGCAACAGACGTCTGTCTGTTGAAGTTTTCCAGTTCCCAGACGGCGCGTTCATTGAATGGATTGGCGGTTGCGACCAATACAGATTTGCTCATACGATCGAACGGAAGAATTGTCCATCGAAGACAAATCTCCCTTGGAAACCCTCGCGCGAGGTCCACATCCACGTCGTATTTTTCCAGGGGGAGATAACACAAGCGTGATTTTTCAGTGATCAGTTTCAGCGACGTGTCGATGGAAAGAATCTGCTTATCAGCCAGGGTCTGAATAAACGGTTCCGCTGGTTCTTTGGGTGTCTCCTTGAGATTGGGAGACGTCCAGTAGAGATCGAAGTCAGATTGCGACATCTGTTTTCCCTCAACCAACAGCTTGCGCATGGGAGCACGTCCGTCCTCCAATTCGGTCAAGGGCGCCCCAGACTTGAATTCGGTCCCTGTTGGCAATTGTTCAAGGACGGCCTCCGGAACGGCGGTTTCCGCGGGATCCTCCGGATGGGTTAGTTGGGTTGTGCGGTTTTCCAGCGATGCCAGCGCCTTCTCGACGTCGGGATCGTGAGGCGACGATTGTAGAATGCTTTCGTACTCCAGGATCGCGGACGAGAGTTTTCCCGAGCGCGCATACGCCTGCGCAATCCTCTTCGCCGTTTTAATTGCGTCCGGCTGGCGTGAAAGCTTGTAGTACGCTTCTTTTAAGATTTCCAGCGACTCATAGTCCGAGGGGTTCGATTGAGTAATCACCTCGAACATCTCGATCGTTTGAAGAGCGAGAGCTTCTTCGTCCGCTGGCAATTGGGCAGTCATTCAATCACGGTAGCTGAATTCGCGCGACAGAGTTCCGCAGGCTTTTGGATCAGCCGGAACACGAACCACTCGCTGTTGCGATTGAGGACTTTAGATTGCCGCGCGTCGTAAGGCAATCTCGTTCCCTCCGCGGCGGCGCGCTGTGGTGCATCTGAATGAGAACACGCGTGAGCGGCTGCCTCTTCAGAGGATTGAGGAGAGAATAGCCCGAAAATATTCCCACATTGAACCCCTGAACGATTAACGGTGGGGCGACACTGCTTTTCGCGAAGCGAACATCTCATGTGGGCACCCAACTTGCAGGGCTTGGGAAGCCAGTCCGTGAAGCCCTGCTCAACCTTGCGGCGAATAAACCGAACGAGTAGGAACAATGGAAACACCAAGAGATCCGAGCAATCCGGCGTTTCCACAGCTCCGATTCGCATGACACCCGTCCAACAAGGAGAAATCAGGGCTCCACAGAGTGTCGCCCCACCAAGAGAAGCGAGAGTCGGCGCCTCCGCCCCGGCCGAACTGTGAAGGTTGGGCTTGTCCTCATTCGAGTGTGCCCAGTGCGCGGAGGATGGGGCGCCCCAACCTGATTTTGGATGTGCAAGAAGTTGAGATAGCCGCACTCGATCAACTTGGGATTGGCGCCGGTTACTCGCCCCAATCGGTGAGCGCGTATTCGTCTTTCCTTACGGCGTGCCCGTTCTTGAGGAGTTCGTTGTTCAGGAAGGATTCTTTCGCTTTCGATCCCGAGCCGTCCGCCATCCCTGGTTCGATGAAAACATCGGCCAGATACCGGTCATACTTATCGGGCTTGAAAGTTGCGATCGTCACGCTCTTCGCCTGCGCGACCCGTTCTTCGACGAAGCGCTTCGCGGCTGCACCTTCCGGCGTGTCCATCTCCGGGCAGTCCAATCCGCGGAGCCGCAGCCTGGCTTCCAAGACGAGGCTTGGACGCAGAGCGATCGCGACGATGAGTGTGTCACCATCCACCACCCGCCGCACCGTGGCTGCGTAGGTGAAAAGCTGATCTTTGGTGGCGTCCGGAGCCAGAGTAAGAGTCCCTTTGCTAAGACGGACGATCGCGCCTTTAGCGAACCGCCCCGTGTCGCCGGGAGTCAAAGGCTGGTAGAGCTTGAATCCAAGATCGACCGCCGGGATGTCGCCGCGCTCCACGACGATGTGCAACCCCGGCACACCGCGCCTCGGAATCAGCGGATTGGACGGTCTGACGCCTGAAGATGTGTCGTTGGCAACCGAAACACCCGCCGCCAATGCGCGCATCCGCTCTTCAAGCTGAACCACCGACCAGGCGTTCCGGTTGGCCTCGGTGGTGAGCGAGCGGCGAAGGCGCGCGTCGGCCACGGGGATCAGTACTCGGAAATGCGCCCAGCTCAATTGTCGCCATCGGTGCCAGTGTGTGATCATTATGCCTGCTTCTTAATCAAAACCCAGTTGTCGTTGGAGGTTTCTTGCACAGAATATCGGCGCGGAACGGGCCAACATCCTTCTCCTGCGATTCCAATTCTAGTTCTATGCCGATGGTTTCACCCAGCAGTTGGAGGTTTTCTTCCTGTGCCAGCCATGCGGTAAAATCGCTTGACTCGGAGGACCACGCTTCACGCAGATCAACTTTGTTCAAACGTCCAAGATTCATGGTGCTCATATTGCAACTCTCCTTTGAAAGCGCGGTCGAGGATGGCGGGGAGCAAGGCGTCCAGTTCGGCGGCGGTCCCGGCTTGCAGGCGCTTCAGCGCGTCCACCTCCGCCTGCAATGCGTCCAGCTCGGCCACTATCCGGCGCTGCTCGAGGATCGAAGGCAAAGCGATCGGCAATGCTTTCAATTTCGTCGCGTTCACGTTCGCCTGTCCTGTCATCTGCTTCCGCTCGCTGAACATGTAAGCACGACCAGCCGGAGAGTTGATGAATGATGCAACCAAACGAGGATCAGCCTTGTCCAAATCCATCCGCAACCGAATCAAATAGGAGGCGTAGGCGAAGTCAGGTTCTTCATCAAATACAGCGCACTTGCCAACCAACTCAGCGCTGTTGGTGCGGTTGACCACGATGTCGCCCGGCTTAAGCACCAGTTTCGCACGGTCTTTTTCGGCGATGTGCAAGTATTTCAAATTGCGCAGATCCAATCGACCATTCTGGATGTTACCCATCCGTAGAACCGGCGTTCCAGAACTATCGTCGTGGGTCTTTACAGAACTGCCGTAGCAGGCATCAACGACGTGATCGCCAAGCGGTACTGTCCTCCAACCAGATTCTTGACCTCTCTCGAACAGAGCCTTGATTTGGTTTGCTACCAGCGCCTCGGTTTCTTCGACGGCTTGGTGGCGGAGGGTGCGGGCCTCGTGGATTTGGGCGGCCAGTGCCTCAATCCGTGCCACCACCCGCCGCTGCTCCGCCAACGGCGGCAATGAAATTTCGTAGCCGAGGACATGCGTCGGGCGAATTGCCGCGTAATTCGTCGAACCTTGCGCCGTGACCTGCTCGCGGAATGTTGGCGTGCGGATGAAGAAATCAAGGAATCGTCGATCGAGTTTCGACTCATCAATGACGAATAGAAAATAGTGGCTGCTGACAATGGAACCCGCGAGCGATTCCGGCACGATGCCGAAGCCGCCAACTTTCGCGTCAATCTCGGCAACGAGAAATTCCCCAGCGTGGCAAACATGCTGGGTTTTGGTTTTGATGAGTGCGCCGGGGACTTCATCGCGAAGCACGATGCCTTGAACGTGAAGCTTGACGCGTGGGCGCTTGTAATTCGTCAGGTCATCAATCGTGATGAATTCCTTCCGATGCCGCAGCACCTGACCCAGTCCTGATTCAAGCGTGATATAAGTGCGAAATAATAAAAGAAAGCTCGAAATGCCCGTCGTTATTGGGTGAAATGAAGTTGCAAAAAATCAGCACATCAACCCAAAAGGACATTTCGAGTGAGCCGACAATAC
>JAQBVM010000244.1 GCA_027623095.1 Verrucomicrobiota bacterium | reverse complement strand
CCTGGAATGGGATAAAAAATGAGTTCGGCGGGAGCCTCACCCTCCCGACTTCATCCGAAGCGGATGTCCGAAGGACCAGGGGATTCATGGAAAGAGAGTGCTTTCCACTTCCTTATCTTCTGGGTTCGCGTTGACTCTGTCCGAGAACGGCTTCAGGGAGGCTGTGGGCTCTGGCAAAGTTTTCCGACTGACCCAGGAGATGAAACTGGTCCTTCGTGAAATCAAACTCCCGCGGGTATTCAGTGAGCGACACAATCCGCCGCGGCGCCAGCGCGGCGGCCACCTCTGCAATATCTGTCACACGAAGCACGTTCAGCAACGCAGGCTCACGCCAATGAGATCCGGGTGGATCGTTTAGAATTACCGCGTCAATCCGATTCTCGAACAGTGCCGCATACAGTCCCACGATTCCCATAGCGCCTTTTCCATAGACCGCAACGGAGGATGCCTGAATCTTTTCCTCATCCAACACCCACTGAACTGCGCGAATGATGTCCCACACCTGCATCGACGCGATCGTGCGGCCACTCCAGACAGAGGTCCGCTCGATATTCGCATGCTCGGCAGCGGAGACCGCAGTCTCAGTAAATCGCGAGTTCAGAATCAGCACAGTGCAACGGCCCAGCAATGGAAGTAATTCGTCGGCGTCTAGGAAGTAAATGGAATCTCCCGGACGTTTCGCGTACACTACCAAGGGCGCTTCGGCAGAGCGTTTCGTTGGAGTCAACAACTGCGCGCGGACCCGAACGCCGCCCTCGGTTTGAAACGACACATCTTTGTAATTCGAGTATCGGTCCAACCAGCCGCCTCTGTTTCGCATTTGCTGCGTGTCGAACGGAATCGGCTTCGTGGGAAACCAACGAAAAACTTTGTCGCGAAGTTCCGAGAGCAATTCCGTTCGACGCCCGGCCCCTTCATCCACGCTACTGAACGGCTTCAATGCGGCAGGCTTCGTGAGGCTGTTGTGAATCTTGAAATTCACCGCGTCGAACGGAAACTGCGATAAGCATGCGAGATCTTCGGCCGATTCCAACGCCGGAGAGCTCGTTGTTTCGGGGGGGGGGCAACTCTTTCGCGTCGAGCCACTGCCGCATCCATTGGAGTGCCTCTCTACGGAATAACGGGGCGTCGGTGTGCCCCACATCGTCGTCGATTTCCCGAATCCGGTCTCCTGCGTTGTAGAATTCGTAAACCCGTTTCGCGCGTTTGAATACTTCATGATATCCGTCTGGTGGAAAATCGAGATCCTTCCGGCCGCTCAGGATTAGCAAGGGACGCGGCGCGATCAGAGCGGCCACTACCGGAAAATCCCAGAGATAGGTGTTGTGGTAGTAGATGCAGTCGCATTGGCCGTCGGCTCTCCAATTCGCCGCTTGCGAACCAAATGTAATTGTCGAACAGACCGGCGCTGCGACGGCGGCGCGTTCATCCACCGCCGCCGTGTACCAGGTGATCGCGCCACCGCCGGAAATCCCGGTCAGACCGATGCGCTTGGGATCGACTTCCGTCCGCGTTTCGAGGTAATCAATTGCGCGCATCGCGTTCCAAACCTCGGTGCCCGCCGGATTGTAACCCAGTGAAAGCCAGTTCCACATGTTGAGATCATGCGTGCCGTGATGAATCCCCGGGACTTCTCCGAACTCGAGCGTGTCCAGAATCAAGCAAGCGAAACCATTGGCGGCAAACCGCGCCGCCCTGTCCTGGTAATTGAACTTCGCTCCCAACGGATGCGGGGCGTGCCCGCAAAGGTAAAGAATGGCCGGCAACGGTTCGGCAACCGCGTTTGGAATATAAAAATTCCCAGTCACGTAAAGCCCGGGAAGACTCTGAAATACGACCTTCTCGATCCGAAAATCGGAACGTTCGATTCGGCCCGTGATTTCCGCCCGCAACGGAGTACGTTCGGGAATGGGATCGAGTCCCAGCATGTATAAGAGTTCGCTTCGAAGTTTGGAGCGCCGCTCCTTCCAATCGCTAAGAGTCCGCAAATCCGTCAAGCATCGCTCGGATATGTCGGCGGCGACCTGCTTCAAATGGTTTGTCGCCATTGTGTGACGATCCTTGGCGCTCTCTTGTGCAGAGATGATGAATGGGGAGAGAAAGAAAACGGCGGTCGCGGCAGCGAATCGGGATTTCATAGCGTCGAATGATAGTTCTGTTCGGCTGGGAATGTCACGATTGGAGGCAACAATTCAAGGAGCGCGACAACTTCCGAGAACGGAGGCGAATCGTGACCCTGAACCAAGCCGGGACCTTAGCGCCGATTGGTAATCGGCTGTATCGCGGATTGCCAGTCCGCGATACAACGAGCAGTCTGTTCATGGAGAGTCCCGACCTCCAAAGATTTGACGCACATTGGACCATGAACCGGAGCGGTTTGTACGTAGTCCCGCCTTCAGGCGGTTCCGGCCGGCTAAAGCCGGAACTACATACAGGTTCATGGGTCGAATTCCACGAAATCTTTTGCGCTTTGAACCCCTGAGCTGCTGCGCCTCACAGAGGCGCGCTCCGGAGCGCGGGTCTGTGACCCGCAGCAGTATCAAGTTCATGGGGAGATTCATAACGAGACTGAGATCAGCCCGCAAATTAGTGCTGCTATTTCACCAAATCGTGCGGGACTTCGGAACCTCTCGCGTTGATCTTAAAGAGCGTTCACGCCGAACGCTGGCGCAGTATTCAAAGTCAAACGCCGGCCGCAAACGGTTTTTAGAAATATCGGCCAAGGGGAATTCATCCCTCGTGGACACAGATGAGGATGCCGGACATGAAAAAAAGAGTTCTTGTTTTAATGTGTATTTGGGTGGGGTTGTGCTACTCGATAAGCGCCGCTCCATTGGAACGTTTCCCCTGGAACATCGATCTCGACCATGCGCGCGAACTGGCCTCGCAACAAGGCAAGCCGCTGCTGATCGTGTTCCGGTGTGAACCGTGAATTGATTGTCGTCTTTTCGACGGGCAGGTTGTCCGTCCTCCCAAAGAGTTCAGAGACGCGGCGCGCGACTATGTCTGTGTTCGCATTACGAACGTCAACGAAATCGACTTGAACACATTCCCATTCGATTACGACTTAACGATGGCCATCGTTTTGGCGAATGCGGACGGAACGGTCTATCATCGGTACGGTGGCCGCGATCATATTTCGCCGATGAACATGAGCAGCCTCGTCGAGCTGATGGGCGAAGGACTCAAGACGCATCGCGACTACCTGAAGGATCCGAACCCGCCTGAACCCAAGCCGGCTCAGCCGCTCAGCGAATTGATCAATGTTCGGCTGCAAGGGCGGATCAAACCGGTTTTCGGATGTTTTCATTGTCATTACGCGCGAGAAGCCCGGCAGTACCTGGCTCTTGAAGCCGGCCAATGGACGCCCGACCAATTCTGGATCTGGCCGCTGCCAAAGCAGATCGGCCTGGTGATGAATCAGACGCGGCAATTCCAAGTCGATGCCGTCGTTCCGGAATCTCCCGCCGAGCAATCCGGGATTCGAAAAGGGGATGAACTCCGGAGTCTGGGCGGCAAACGAATCCTTACGAAATACGATATCCAGTGGATCCTCGATCAGACTCCGAATCAAAGCGCTCGGCTGGCCTTTTCCCTGCTTCGAAATCAGCGGCCGCTGAACGGCGAGCTTCAACTGAAGCCGGGCTGGAAAGTGGGTGATCCGAGCGATTATCAGTGGCGTGTTCGAAATGTATTCACGGAGCACATGCTCAAGTTTCTGCCCGCACCGGGGTTTACGGGCGAGAGGCTAAAACCGCGCGAGATCGAGAACCTCGGGCTGCCAGCCGGGCGGTTTGCACTGCGTGTGACCCAGCTCAACTACGGAACTTATCTGGCCGGAATCCGTCTGGGCGATGTCATTGTGAGCGCGGGCGACAAGTCCGAATTCCAAGCCTTGCCCGACTTCTATCGTTGGTGCGAACAATTGCGCCGGGCCGGGAGGGATATCAAGATGCGGCTCTTGCGTCAGGATTCATTGATGAGCGTGATGGTCAGTCAAAATCACCTCAACTACTCGCGCGTGGAGATGGCGCCCCGGGTCGCGCTTGGTTTTATTGTCCAGGAACTGCCCGGCGATGCGGGACTTCGGGTGGGGAACGTCACCGACAACTGCAGCGCCGAAAAGACGGGGATCCGAATTGGAGATCGAATAGTCTCGGTGGATGGACGCGGCGTTCGCACAAGAGATTCCCTGGCAAGCATTCTCAACGGCAAATTGCCGGGAGACGTGCTGACGATGCAGGTGACTCGAAACGGCGAATTGCTTCAGTTTGGATTTGCCCTTCCGGGAGCCGATGAGAACAAGAGCGACCTGGCGCGATTGTCTGGAGACGTTGCGGAGAAAGGCCAGGAATTGACCTGTTCAGTCTCGATGAAAGTGCCGCCGGGATGGCACATCTACAGCGTCCATCGAAAAGGCTTCGGTATGCCAACCCAACTCGAGTTCCGTGGTCGAGGTTATCAACTCGTCGGCGCGATTCAGGAGCCTCAACCGAAAAAACTCGACCAAGAGGGTCTCGAACCGATGTGGATTTTGGAGGGCAGCGTCGAGTTCAGACAGATCATTCGCGTCACCAGTCCTTCCGATTTTCAATTGGTCCTCCGCGTTTACGCGCAAGTTTGCGACGATCAGAGCTGTCATGAGTTCCTTTCCGCTATCGCGAACCATGGTTCAAACCAGGTTTTCACGGAATTCCGCGGACACTTCGAAGGTTTGCCGCTTGTCGAAAGCCTTGAGGAATGAAGCGCAGCGGCGACGGTTCTGAGGACTATCCCGGCGGTTGAATTGAAGATCAGGCTTCCCCGGCACGTCTCAAAACAGGTAACTTGTGCCGCCCATGAATCCGGAGATACTGAATTCAAACCCGCCTGAGTCCCTGAAGACAGCGACTGAGACCTCCAGCCCGCCTGTCTATCTTGACGGATGGCACTTCAGTTTGTTCGATCATCAGCCGCGCACACGCTTGGTATTCGGTGAAAACAGCACCGACCGCCTGGGAGAACTGGCGCGGGAGATCGGCGTAAATCGCGTGTTGCTGGTGACCGATCCCGGACTTGTCGCGGCTGGTCACGCTGAGCGCGTGCATCGAATCCTCGAAGCTTCCGGTCTGAAAGTTACCGTGTTCGATCAAGTGCGTGAGAATCCGACGACCCGCTGCGTCGATCAATGTGTCACACTTGCGAAAGCAGCTGGGATTGGCGCAATCATCGGCTTGGGCGGCGGGAGCAGCATGGACACCGCGAAGGGATGCAATTACATTCTGACAAACGGCGGGCGTATCGAAGACTATTGGGGAGTCGGCAAAGCATCGAAACCGATGCTGCCGCTCATCGCCATTCCCACGACCGCCGGCACGGGAAGCGAATGCCAGTCGGCGGCTCTCATTGCGGATGAGAAGACACATCAAAAAATGGCTTGCCTGGATCCAAAGGCTGCCGCGCGCATTGCCGTCCTTGATCCGCTCCTAACGCTCTCGCAGCCTCCTTCGGTAACCGCTCACACAGGCATCGACGCGATAGCGCACGCTGTGGAAACCGCGGTGACCAAGAAACGCAATCCCCTTTCGCTGATGTATTCTCACGAGGCGTTCAAATTGACAGTAACGGGTCTGCCACGCGTGCTTAACAGACCGGCCGATACCGAAGCGCGAGGGCGGATGGTGCTGGGAGCCGCTTTCGCCGGTCTTGCGATTGAGAGCAGCATGCTCGGAGCGGCGCACGCGGCGGCGAATCCACTCACGGCGCATTACGGCATCGTGCACGGAGAAGCCGTCGGAATCATGCTTCCGCTCGTTGTCCGGTTCAACGGACAGGACCCAGTGGCGCTCCGGGCCTACGCGGATCTCGCGTCATCGCCCGAAATCGCCCGTGTGAAAGACGGGCTCCACACTGCGCTGGAAGCTCTGATCGCCCGTTTGGAGACTCTGCTCAACACAGCTCAGATCGCGCGGTCCCTTTCCGACTGCGGAGCCCAACGTTCGATGATCCCGACCATGGCGAAAGAGGCCTCGAAACAATGGACTTCCAGTTTTAATCCACGGCCCGTCACCGTGAAAGATTTTGAGGCGTTGTACGAAGCCGCATTTGAACGACGCGGCGATGGGGATGGATGCGAGAGGGACTAAAAATCCGGTTGCGCCTTGTGGCTGACCATCAACAATTGCGTTTGACCATCGGCGAGATGGACGAGAGCCACCGGCTGGCCGGTGAGAAGGGAGAGGAGTCCCTCATCATCCACATGCTCAATAAAGATCGCTGATTCTTCTTGCGGCGGAGACGGCTCGTTCGAATTGGGCGTGTCCTCTTCGCGTTCACCAAGACCCTGAACCCGCTTCTCGGCAGGGCTGTGCTGCCGCACAGCCATGATGTCAGGGTCGCGCAGCAACGCAACCCCACCAGTTTGTTGGACAGGCGGATCCTCCAATTTCGCCACGTTTTTCGCAGGCCGCCAGGGAACTGCGATCCACGCCAGCAAACATGTTGCCAGGAATGCCACTGCGCTAAAGCTGATTTTTCTCCGACGCTGGTGGCGCCTTTTCTCGGCGCGAAGCTGCCCCAATACGGATTCAATGGACGGCGGGTGGCATTCAATCGAATCATCCAGAATATCGAAAAACGGCTCGCGCCGGTTTGGTTCGCGACTTTTCATGATTCCATTTTACACAGTTCGAGCTCCTCAGTGATCAAGCGCCGGAGCTTCTTGCGCAATCGAGCCAGGCGGCCTTCAACGGCGCGCGTGCTCGCATCGATCTCGCCGGCGATTTGTTCGAGAGACAAGCCCTCAAAATACCTGCCCTCGACGACGCGGCGTTCCCCGGGCTCAAGTCTTTCGAGAACCCTCTCCAGTGCGGCGAACAAAACAGCCTCCGCCTCGTCGCCGGTGGGAGAAACGTTTGATCCCGTGACAACATCGCGGCACCAATCCGAGAAGCGGACGAGCGCGGCCCGGTATCTTCCGCCGGTGCGTTGCATGTCGATTGCGGCGCTTCGAGCCGCGCGCGCAATCCAATTCCAAAGCGCCAATTCATCTGGGAGTTCGCGAACGCCTCGAAATAATCGAAGGTAGGTGGCCTGGGAGATTTCCGAGGCAGTACCACCGTCCCCGCGCGCGAGAACAAAACAGTAACGAAACAGGCGCTGATTCCATTGACTATGCAGCCATCGAAACGCTTCTTCATTCCCTTCGCGCAGCGCGCGTGTCAAACCCGGAGTGTCATGGAAACTAAGACACCGCTTCGCCGGACGTTCCGCCGGACGCTCTGATAGTTCCGGCGTCACGCCACAATGCGCTTCACAATAAAACTCCGATGAACCGGTGTCCGTCACTGCTTGTTCGCCATGTCCTTCAACTGTCGATTCACCTTGGCCAGCTCCCTTGCTTCATTCTCCGCCTGCGCCAGTTGTTTCTGAAGCCGCTCATTGGCTTGAATCTGCGCTTCGAGTCTGATTTGCAACTGCGTGATCTCGCTGGCTGAGGCGCGGTCGAAACTTTCATTTTTGCGGTTGAGATCTTCCTTCTGATTCTCGCTCAATGACGCGAGCAATTCACTCACCAAAGTGTGCGCGCTTTCTGTGCCTTTGACCACAAGCACTTTGGTCTTCTCATGGAATGCGAGTTTCACGCCGTTGGAAGACTCCCCATCCACTGCGAGCAAATCCTGCAGCGTCGCCTCGATCTCAAGGAGTTTTGTTGAAGCTGTAACGGCGCCGAGCGGATACACGCGCGTGGATTGGATAGGTTTCTCGGGCGCGTTCCCCGACCCGTACCGGAAAATGGATCCGGTTGCATACCCCTCCCCATATCTTGGGCCACCCCCCCCAAGTCGTGATGATCCCTCGGGAGCGACCATTTCCGAGGCAACGTCTTCCGATCTGTAAGTCCGACCCACAAACGGATCGGCGTGATACGGATTTGATGAACCGGGAACCATCGCTTTTTGAGGCGATCTCGCGATGAAAGTGGAACGTAGTGCTTCAGCAGGTGTCTCCGTGATTCCCCAACGAACGGCGGCCACCAGTTTATATCCGGCAATCCCCTCACCACTTAAAGCCTTGACAGGCTCGACGGTGCAACCCGCCGCGCTTGCGGTCAATTGCAGCGCATCCAGCCCGGTAACATTTCTGAGAGTCAATTCGGGAACAGGCCGGCTTTCGGTGTCTGGCGCAAGTATTACATTGATTGGTTCCATCGCTTGGCTTTCAAGAATGTTGTGCAGTTCGAAAACAGCGGCTTTAATTGTCCCGCCTGCGATCTCCAAGATCGGGATGCGTCCGGAGATGTGATTGAGTCCTGCCGGACCTTCGACTGTTTTGTTGCTTGAAGATTGGGCAAACCCCGGTGAATGGGACAAGAATACAAGCAGCGCAATCCGTAAAAAAGTTTTTGTAATCGGTTTAATCATAAGACAAGAATTCATTGTGGTGTGTAGTTCGAAGGTGCATCGAATCCGTCGATCTTTCAAAGGGAATACGACGACGGGCCTTGAAACCCACGGGGCGAATTCGATTTTTTCGGCTGCGGAGAAATAAGCTCTCCATGGACCAATCCAAAAGATTGGTGGGGCGACACTTCCGCCTACGCGGCCCGCCATAGCGGCGCTTCGGCGTGACGGAGGCTGTGGAGCCCTAACTTCCAGCTCTGAGGAATAGTCTGTTTTTCGGATGAAAACACCGATTCAAGCGCGTTCCTCGTTTTGTGCGGGAGGGTGAGACTGTCGAACCCCATCTTGGCAGAATTACAGGGTTCGGCAGGAGCCTGACCCTCCCATTTTCGGGGTAACCTGTTGACTGATCTGCTAAATCGGCGTTACCGCGCCGCCCTGCCGAAGAAGTCGTTCACGCGCTCCGAGGGTGTGAGGAATGCTTGTGGAATATCCTCCCGTACCGCATTCTCTTATCCAAGTTGTTATGCGAGTCATTAAAAAAGTTTCTCTATCGGTTTTCGTCTTATCCTTAGTTTCAATGATAGCCAATGCCGCTCAATTCAAGGTCGGAGAACCTTTTCCAAACATACTCCTCCCATCACTTGATGATGGAACTGCTCAGTCGATAGAAAATTTTCGCGGTCAGAAGCTAATGCTCCATATTTTCGCGTCGTGGTGAGCGGGATGCCGCAGGCACGTGCCCGTGTGGCACGCGAAAACAAAAGAACTTCAAGAGCAAGGGAAAATTCGGTTGGTTGGGATTATCGAGGAACAGCATCCGGATCGGGCGCGTTTGTTCATGCAATGGAAAGCAATGAACTGGCCGATTTTGGTCGATTCCCAGAACCTTCTCGAAATGACCGCGGTTCCCGTCACGCTGCTGATCGATGAGAATGGTGTCGTACGGAAGATTGGTCCTGACGACGCGGACGTGAAGGCATTTGTCGAGAGTCCGGTTCCAGAGCGAGGTTCGCTCTCGCGGACGAGTGCAGCGAGGCCGGATACGAAGCTGCTCCGTATCGATGCGGAAACGGGAAATGTGAAAGCGTTGAGAGACTTTGCGAGTGCGATAATTCTATGGGGTGAAGATACTGAATTGGGATCGGCAATCCGTGCTTATCGGAAAGCGGTCGATCTTGAACCCGAGGACGGTGCGACCTATTTCCGGTTGGGTGTCGCTTATCGAAAGCGCTATGACTCGGCGCTCCGGACTGCAGGCGACTTTGCTTCGGCCGTCGAACATTGGGGGCGAGCGCTTGCACTGGATCCGAACCAATACATCTGGCGGCGGCGAATTCAGCAGTATGGTCCGCGCTTGGATAAACCGTATCCTTTCTATGATTGGGTGACTGCGGCACGGAAAGAACTGCGTGATCGCGGTGAAGAACCGCCTTGGCTAATTGTGGAACCGAGCGGCGCCGAAATAGCTTCGCCTTCCAAGGAATTCGGAGCTGCGAAGTTGCGCATTGAAAATCCGGATCCGGAAGCCAGGATTCATCGTGACACTGAGGGTTTTATTCGCGTTGAATGCACTACGGTTCCGATGTTGTTGAAAGCCGGTGAACCGGTTCGCGTCCACGTCGTCTTTCGGACGAATGAAGCAATCAAGGCTCATTGGAACAACGAGGCGGAAGACCTAGTGTTTTGGATAGATCCTCCTGAGGGTTGGGCGGCCGACGGCCAATACCATCGATTTCCGAATCCGCGTGAGCCTGTGGATACTGCTGAGCGGCGAATCGAGTTCGAGTTGAAGAGTCCGGCCAATGGCGTTGCTGGGGCGGTGACGATTCCCGGTTACGCCCTCTACTATGCTTGCGAGGATGTAAACGGTGTCTGCGTTTACAGACGGCAGGAGATTCCCGTGACGGTGGAGGTAAAGTGAACCTGCCCATGAACCCGTCACGGTTGAGGCTTACGGCAGCTCGCGAATTCGAATGTTCTTGAATTCCACGGGCGAGCCTTCCGATTCGAGCGCCAGAACTCCTGAATGCGGTTCGCAGCCGGTTCCGCCAGAGACTTCCTCGCCATTTACCCAAAGGCGCACTTCGCCGTTGATGCAGCGCACGTAGTAATGATTCCATTCGCCGACGCCTTTACTGAGGTTCTTGGACGGGAAGCTCCGTTGTCCGTTGGGTGCAACCGGAGGAAACGGCGTCATTTTTGAATTTCCTGTGGGGAAGACGTCCCCGTTGGTCGTAAACCAATCAGGCTTTTTCTTTTGCTGTTTCTCATACTGCTCCGCGTATCCATGATCCAGCACCTGAACTTCTATCCCTTGTGGAAGCTGGCCGGGCTTTAAGGCGTTGACTGATTCTTCGGTTCCCCAAACAAAGACACCAGAATTACCGCCTGAGCGCATGTGCCGCCATTGGACAACCAACTCAAAGTTCGTGTAGAGTTTTTTGGCCCTCAAGATCCCGGTGGGCCGCCCTGTGCAATAGGTGATCCCGTCTTTCCAACTCCAGGTATCGGGCGCGCAATTGACGTTCACAAAATCGTTCTCGGTCAGCGCGGCCCAGCCTGGACCTGTTCCGTCAACGAACGCTTTTGGCAGGCTCTCCGTTTCGCCCGCAAAGTTCCGTAGAGAAAGCGGTTGAAGGCAGAGCGCGGCGATTATCAGAAACGGGCGGTGGATTCTCATTTGGGCAGAATAGGGATGCGCTCGAATCTCCGCAAGCAGAAGGACAATCGATCAGTTCTCCGCACACGGTAATTTTGTTTAAATTTATGAAGGGTTGCTGTTGTTGAGGTTGGAGAAAGTGCTTGCCAATC
>JAQBVM010000243.1 GCA_027623095.1 Verrucomicrobiota bacterium | reverse complement strand
CACGCGCAGCTTTGAGCCGGGGCGATTGAGCAGCCAGAGCCGGCCGAGGGAGTTTTCGACGAGGTAGCGGACGATCCAGTGCGGGGTGAAGAGCTGGGTGACGGCGGGGATGTCCTCGGTGGGCACGGCGCTCTTGCGGGCCATGACCTGGTCTTTCCGCTCGGAGATGTAGAACTGGTAAAGCCAGCCGAGGATCTCGACATTGGCCCGTTGCCCGTCGCCGCAGTCCTCATCGCTGATCTCGGTGCGGAAGCCGTGGACGAATGAGTGTTCGGTCAAGAGGTCATCGGGAAGGAGCAGCTCGGTTTCGTCGTCGAGTTTCTCAAAAAGGTTTGGCAGCAGAGCGTGGTAAAACCGGCAGGCGGCAAGTACGAGGTGGCGATAGACTTCCCCCTGCGCATTCGGCGACGGAATACGGCCATCGAGGAGATCGTTGAGCCGCTGCGGATCCGTGTGGGACATCAACTCTTCGGGCAACGCTCCCGTGCGAGTGACCTTGAGCAGTTCCGGTTGCGTCTCCTCGGAGCTGGCCGGAGTGAGCACACGGGCGCGGAACGGATGCCATCCCCGAGCGTCCATGAAGCGCAGCGCGGCGAGTCGATTGAACCAGGTGTAGGCCACGCGCTCGATCAGTCCGCCTCGGTTGGCCTTTGCCAGGTCGCGCAACGCCGCCACTTGCGAAGCAAACGTCGTCAGGTAATCAGGAGTCTGGGCTGAGAGGACGAAGTCGAGCTTTCGCGTGACCGCCTCCATAAGCTGGTTGCGGACGGCTGGAGCGAAGGTCTTGAGGGCGGAGGTGTTCATTCGGGAAGTTAAATGGAATAACGCTAGGGTTTTGCCTGAACCATGGAGGGAATAAGTCCGAAGCCTTGCGGCTGCTCGTCCAGCGCCCCGGTCTTCCGGAAATATTCTAATGATCGATCGAAGGAGCCGAAGGGCGTGCGACTGTTCACATCAATCAGCTTGTGGGCAAAAGCAATGAGTGGATCGGGATTACTGTTTGCGGTCAGGGCCTCCAGCACGGTGAGGTAGTCGTTGCGAAGCGACGTGGGGATGATCAGGCGAGCCTGTCCGGAGGCTTCCAGTTCCGCATTCATGCCCAAGCGGGAAATACGACCGTTGCCATCATTGAACGGATGCACTTCCGCGATCAGGAAGAGAACATATAATGCCCGCGCCGTAGCGGAGGGCAGCGCCCGGCCGGCCGGCCAGCCGCGAGCCAGGGTTTCCGCCACCAGTTCCGGCGCGACGAACACGCGGGAACCGAACACGTTGTTGGTTTCTTTGAAGACGCCGGGCTTGATGTTCAGGCGGCTGGCCATCATGCGGGCGTGTCTTCGCTTAAGCAGTTCCAACAGGTGGGACGCGTCCTTCGGCACCTCGCTGCTGATATCTGCGTCAATGATCAGCCGGTGGGTCTCGCGAATGTCGTGGGCGTCATCGGGGCGTTTGGATTCCAACGCCTTGGCAGCTTCCCGGTCATATACAATGACGTGGGCCTCTTCGACGGTGAATTTGGTGCCTTCAATGAAATTGGAGAAATACGCCTCCCAGAAGGCGCGGTTTTCCAGTTCGTTCGTCGGAGGCTTTGGCAATTCGACAAAGCGCTCCGCCGCCAGCCGGGCGTGGATCGTTCCAAAAAGGGTCATGCGTTCGGAATCGTAAGGCTTGCCCCGGGCACGAGAACGTAAGAGGTCGGTGATGAGCCGGTAGCTTGACGGCTCACCCTGGATTGCGGCTACCAACTGGTTGAGTTCCTGTTGCTCGCGGCTCCAGTCAAAACGAGTAGCCAATCCTTCGGCCTGCTGGCGGAGCTGATCAATCCAGGGCGTCCCGAAAATGCGGAGGTGACGATCAAGCCAACGCTCCAGTTCCTCATTCGAAAGGGTCTTGGGCTCGTCGCCTCCATGTGCCCGTGCGATCTGCATGTTTTCAAGCACGGCTCGGGCTTGGCTGGAAATGAACAGTTCGCGACCATCGCCCAAGGGTAGGTGGGTGTCATCGGCCTGTGATGCGGGACCACGCCAGATGCGGATTTCCAGTCCGGGAAGTTTCCGCACAGGAGCCGCAGCATTGGGCATGGTCAGATGAAATTTGCCGCCCGGTGAAACATTATTGCCCTCCAGCGCCGTGCGGTGGCTGATCACTGCGCCCGGGTAGAAATGGGCGGCGATCTCCAGCCGGTGCCGACGAACGATTTCCTCCGGGGCCGAATTCAGGTCGTCGGTGTAAAGCTTGGAGGCCAGCTTCCGCATCGTCCCCGCCTTTGTGGCACGGGCGATTTCGAGTGCTCTTGAGGTCTTGGCAAAGATGATGGCCATACCATTTTCATTTAATTAAACGTCAAAAAAGGGTGGAAAAGATATTTTTCATAAAATTAAACGTCATTTCTGATATTTTTCATTAAATATAGCGTGGGTTCAAAAACTCACAGGCTGATCCGATTCCCCTTTTTGAGTTCCTCAGCCGCCGCAGCCCGAAGGGCGGCCAACCACTGATCAAGGTCCGCTTCGGAACCGATGTAGGGGAGGTCGCACTTGGCCCGAAGTAAGGCAGCGGGGATGTAAGTCTGGGTTGGAGTCTTCGTTTTGGCATCGGGTTTGGGCAAATCTGGCGCGGCCAGCCGGGTGGCGAGTTCGAGTTGCGCTGGATAATCCTGGGTACGATAGCGATTAAACCGATCCCGGATGGCGGTGACAAACCGGGCGGATGAGACGGCATCGCGAGCTTCGTTCGTCCTTTCCATGACTTTGGCAATGGCATCGTCTTTCAATTTCTGAAAGTCCGGTAGAGCACGGAGTTTCGCTTCGTGCTCATCAAGGGCGGTTGTCGCTGTCTGCCGCTCAACCGTAAGCAGCGAAGCGATCAATTTCTGAAGTTTGGTGACGGCAGCCTTGGCGGCGGGGACGCTGTTGCCGCGAAATGGAGCTGGGGCAGCGGCAAGATCGCGCAAGGGTTGGACATCCTCGGGAGGGAGATCCGGGAAGTTGGCCTCCTCTTCACGCAGGAAAGAAATGGCTTCATCGTAGGCTTTCCGTTGCGGTCCATGCATGAACGATTTGATTGGGGAAAGCAGATCGTCTTTCGCAGTGAGGAGGTCGTCCTGGAATTCGGCCAGGTGATTTAACAGATACGTGTAATCTTTCGCAGCCAGCGTGGAGAGTTGCGAAGCGATAGGCCGAAGCGGTTCAAGGAAAGTGTAACGAGCGGCTTGATCGAGCAACACAGTAAGATCGCGAACCTCGGCGTCGAGGCCCTCAAGCGTGAACTGGCCGACCGAGCGGGCTTCCGTTCCGGTATTGGGGCGGTCGAAAAAGTCGTGGTGAAACTTTTTAAGCGCGTTGATCTTGCTGGAATCAAACTGCTCTTGCAGGCGCACTCTCACGCTGCCGTGCTGGCGGGTGTTCTTGAGGTGATCGAACGCGGAGCGGGCATCGAGAAGCTCGGAGGTGCGCAACTCCACCTTGCCCATGCGAAATAGACGACTGACGAGGGTGAGCACCGCCATCGGATACCAACCGTAGTTGCGGCGGCCGAAAATCCGGACGATCTCTTCGAGAGAAGTGCGCTCGCCACTGTTCTGGTTCCTCATGACGTACGTGAGAATCTCCTGTTCGGCTTCCGAGGGTGCCTGAGTGCCACTGGTGAGGAGATCATCCTGCGCGAGCAGGGCCTCGGAAAGGGTGGCTTCATCGTAGGCCCCTTTAAGCATTCGCAGACTGGGAAATGAAAAGGAGATGAGTTCCTGGCAAGCCTTGGCGAAGCGATTCCGGGCATCACCCTCGCCCACCGTGTCGAGACGGGAACCGTTGAGATAGAGTGGGGCTTTGCTCAGGAAACCGCTGGCCACTTCCTGCATAGCCGACCGCCGGATGCTGTTCTGCTGGCCCCGCTGGTCAAGGATGGCCTTGCGTGATTCATCGCCTGAACTGGGGTTTTGCTGGATATATTTCTGAGTCTTGAGAAAGAGCCTGGCTTGATCGCTGAGTGTCGTGTCGGCAGGCAGGACGGCGAGGAGTTCGGCCTTGCCGGTATTCTGCGCGGCCAGCGTGCTGGCATTTGTGTGGTTGGGGTGCTCTGTGGTAATGATGTTGAGTGCGATGTCCGCCTCCCTGCCGATAAGCGCGTCATCCAATTTTCGACCATAGGCATAGTCCTGTCCGTTTCCTTCATAGCGAATCTTCGGGTCGCGTAGAACGTCAGCAAACAGAACTTTGGAAAGGAGATCAGCCACCTGCGAGTCGTCAATCTCGGTGTTCTTGATTTCGACCTCAATGTCCTTTTCTGTGTCCGTGAGAAATTCGAAAAGGTCGGCATTGCGTTGCAAATAAGACTGGCTTTCGAGGAGAGCCAGCGCCTCTCGGACTGCTTTTTCATGGGCGCGAATGTCGATATTGGGACGGTCGATCAGCAAGATGGCGATGTTGCGGGCGGTGGCCTTGAATTCACGCACCCATTTGAGCAAAAAGAGCGATTTGAGAATCCGGATGGGGAGTCCGTCCCCTAATCTCGATTCCGCCATCTTAATGGAAGTCTGCATGTCACCCCGGATCGAGGCCGATATGCCATCATACATGAGGTCGAAGGTCGCGAGGTGCCCCACGTCTTGATTGCGCACGGTCTTGGCCACTTCCTGGAACACCGCAAGCATGGAGCGTTCGCCCACAGACAGGTATTTTCCCGTAAACACGCCGTGTTTAGAAAGTTGCTGGATCGCAATTTGGAATAGATCGAACTGGTAAGTGTGAAATGGATAGAAGCCGCAGAATTCATCGCTTCCACGCCATCCGTGGAGGTTAATCGAATTATCGCCGAAGCGATAAAGCGTCTGGAAGTTGTCCTTCTCGCGGTCGTAAATCTCGGTGAGGACTTCCGGTTCATCTTCCTGCTTGGCCAGGAGCCGTTTTTGGATGACTTCACGCACATCGGCGCTGGCGAGCGTGAGCTGAGTCTTGAAACGGCCCATGATCTTGGTGATGTCTTGCGCCGCTAAACCTTTGAAAGAACCGAGCACACCTTCCAGATCCGCTTGGGACGTCACGAAAATCCAGGCTCTGCCGTTGCAAACCGTGCCCAATGTTTCCGCCACGGTCTGGAGGTTGAGCATGAGTTTGGAGTCTTGTCCGATGAACTGGCCAACCTCATCAACAAAGAAATTCAGGCGGAACCCAGGGGGTTGCCGTGATATGTAATCCTTAACCATCTGCGCGAAACTCTCGATCGAAACGCGGTAGTCTTCCCGGACCTGCCGCATCAGGGTTGAGGCTTCCGTCTCGGCAACTCCGAAATGGGTTGCATACGCTTTCGCGAAAGCGGCCTTTCTGGCGGTGGCAATGGCCTCGCGGTCTTTTTCCCAATCGCTGCCATTCACCCGCAGATATGTTTCTTTGAACGGTCCGAAGTCACCGCGCACGTCGAGATCGTGCTCAAAGCGGGCGATATAGCCCTGCTTGCCAAAGTAGCCCTGCAACTCGTTCAAGACCTTCACGAACACTTCCAGGATCGGGGCCGAATGGTCACCGCCAATGCCATCGAACTTCTGATCGATGTTGAACAGGATGCTCCTTGAAGGAATAGCGGTAGCCTTGCGCAAATCAGCCTTCACAAGCTCGTCATCAATCTTAGGGAGGACGATGTCAGCGGGGTGAAGTCCGTTGGAAAGAGGGGAACCGTCGAGGATGAGGGAAAGAATCTTGAGCAAATGCGATTTGCCCGAGCCGAAGAAACCGGAAATCCAGACTCCGTTCGCTGTGAGGTCGGTCAGGTAACGTTCAGTCAAAACGCCAAGTCCACGGGCAACATCCCGAGTGACCACATATTCCTCCAGTTCGACTTGGAGATTGCGGGAATCATCGGCCTTGATCACGCCATCGATCGGGCGGTCAACGGGTTTCAGGAATAGCTCGTGGATTTTCATTCAGGTCAAAGGCGATAGTGATCAAGGTTCGTGGCCCGGTAATAGGGGTTATTGATCCTCGGGCTGGGGATCGATCCAAATAGGCGCAAATGCGAACCGCCAGCCGGATCCTGGGCGTACTCTCCGGGAAAAAAGATGACCACTGGATGCCGGAGCATGGCGGGTTGGAGTGATTCGAGGATAGTGTGGGTGCGCAGGAATGGATAGATACGTCCAGACCCGGTGATGAGAGTTAATTGGACTCCATCATCCCCGATCGCCCGGATTAGGCGAGGGATTAGGTGAGTTTTGGGGTCAGAATAATTCTGAAGCGTCTCCAGAACCTCAATTCTCTCGGAAGTAGCTTCATCGTTCATCAGGTATTCGAGGATGCCGTTCTCCTCCAATTCCTCCAGGACAAGAGTGAAAAGGTCGATGGATTTCAGCGTGATACCGGTATTCTGGAGCCGGATCGCGAGGCTCCCAACCATGCGCCGGATCGCGTCCTCCCGAGCAGGCTCATAGGTTTGGATGAAGAATGGAACCTCGTTCGCGAGACCTTTCATCCCAAGAAAATTTGGATGACTGAGAATTTTGAAAAGCCGCTCTGAAAGATCGTCTGTGTGCATGGCCGGTCAGGAATTGGGAATCTCGGCGTCCGGAACAAGGAAACCCGCCAGCCAATGAGGACTGTCGGAAGCGATGGCGCCAACAACCTCGGGAGAAACAACGGGCCGATGAATCGTTCCCAGCGCGGTTCCCTTCTCAAGCAATCCCGCTTCGGTCAGCATCCGCATCAGAACTCGCCTGACTTTGCCGCTTGAAGAAGACGTCAAACTTGCGATCTCTAAATGGATCAGTTTCTTGTTCTCAACATAGGCTTCGTAGTCGGAATGGCGCAGGACGAGATCAAGGGAGGCGAGCTTGTCGCGAAGCACTTCGGCGGCAAACTCGAATGCAAACGGGTTATGTTTGAGCGCTGCAAGCCAAGCAATGGCGGTTCGATCTTCAGTGTTGGCCTTGGATAAGAGTTCAAGCTGATTGTGTGTAAGCGTGGCAAGTCTGTGCCGCAATTCCCGCTCAAGGCGGATGCCGCTCGTGCTGGTGCGGCATTGAAGGGCGTTTGTGGAAAGGACCCGCTCCTTGGTGAGGTGCCAGTCGCCATTGTTCAGATAACACTCGGCGACAATTCTCGCCAACTCGGGACGGAGCGACGCCGCGGTGAAACTCAGGTTGTAGCCGGATGAAGCGGGAGCGGGATTGAAGCGACTTTGGGGATTCTCAGGCGGCAAATTCACGGAAGCACTCTTTGTTTCGACTTCACCTAATCGGTCATTTTGGGATGAAGAAGGCATTTAGCAGAGAACGTAGCTTACGATTCCTTTCAATCGGTCCGAAGTCAGTTGAGGAATCCGATCGAAGCTGGCGCGGATACAATTGAGTGCATCGGGATAGTGTGTTTCCTGAGTGAGGAGGGTCGTGTCGCCTTCCAATGAAACAAACCACCGTGCGAGGGAATCAATCCTTGTCTGCGGAGGTAGTGTCGAGGAAGCTGGAAATGGATCGCTTTTGTCCTGTTGAAAGAATAAACCCAAATCATTCCTACTCATTTCCCTTTCCAAAATTCCTGCGTTAAAAAGCTGCTGCGTCTTGTCCCGTGCTCTTAGATAATTGTCCAGCAGCACCTTCCTGAAGCACTCTGCGAAAGAACCAACTCTCTCGAGTCGAACATCTGTAGGCAGTCAAAGTCGGTCGCAACAATTTCTCCGCACGTCGCCTTCTTCGAACGCCCCAGAAAAAGCAATTCAAACACGGAACGAAACGGAAGCAAACTGAATTCAATGCCTATCCGGTTTGCTGACGCTGCGGGTCACAAACCCGTGCTCCGGAGCGCGCCTCTGTGAGGCGCAGCATTTCGTGCCAATGCGAATGCCAATAAACCGGATTGGCATCGATTTTTCATACGAGTTGGTTGGAAGCTAAAGGACTGCATCGCGAGTGTAAACGCTATCATTCCAAAAACCTGCGATCTGATGCGCGGTGCGCGGACTTTTGCCGCATGTCACACCCTCAACGGGCCTTGAGCATTGAGCCTGAACAATCGAGATCTTCTGGTCAACGGTCTGTTGTCACGGGCTCCGGCAACGCTCACATTACTAACCGCCATTCGTGACAACAACATCTCCGCAACGGCACTGTCTGTGGCTCAACGAAACCGGCTGCGCGACCATACCGACCCGCGAGTCCGGACGCTGGCGGCGAGACTGTTTGAAGAATCGGGTGGCGACCGGATGCGGGTGTACCAGCAGTTCCAGACGGTGACCGGCCTTCCGGCCGCGGCCGAAAAAGGCAAACAGCTATTCGCCACCCAGTGCGGAACATGTCACCGGCTTGAGCGTGAGGAATTCAACGTAGGCCCCGACCTATTTGGAATTCGCAATCAAGATAAGGAGGCCACATTGCTTCACATTCTGGTACCGCACTACGAAGTGTTGGCCGGATTTACCGCCTACGAAATTGAAACAACGGATGGCCGTTCGTTATCCGGTCTGATTACGTCCGAAACTGAATCCAGCGTCACGTTGCGAATGGCACAAGCTATCGAAGAAACGATCCGGCGCGCTGATATTCTATCCTTAAGATCGAGCGACCTATCCCTAATGCCAGACGGTCTTGAACAAACCCTGTCACGGCAGGATCTTGCCGATCTCTTGGCGTTTCTCAAAGGCGAACTTTGATTATCCGGAGGTTGCGCACAATTCCTTCACGTCGGACACGAATTGATTTACATCCTCTTCCGTCGTGTCCCAGGAGCACATCAAGCGGCACCCGCCGCGACCGATGAAACTGTAGAAGAACCATCCTCGTTCCCTGAGCTTTTCCGCAACTTCCTCGGGAAACTCGGCGAACACGGAGTTCGCCTGCTGTGGAAAGAGAATCTTCACGTTTGCGATCTCTTTCAAGCCTTCGTTCATGAGATGCGCGAGTGCGTTTGCTCGGCCGGCATGCTTTAACCACACGCCATCCTTGAGCAAACCCACCCAAGGCGCTGCTAGAAATCGCATTTTTGAAGCGAGCTGACCGGCTTGCTTGCATCGATAGTCGAATTCATGAGCCAGTTGCCGATCGAAGAATACCACGGCGTCTCCAACATGTGTGCCGTTTTTGGTGCCTCCAAAACAGAGGACATCGACGCCGGCTTTCCATGTGATCTCACTTGGCGAAACATCGAGCGAAGCAACCGCATTGGCGAAACGCGCTCCGTCCATGTGTACTCTGAGCCCAAGTTTCTTGGCCGTTTCTCCCAAAGCATTCAGTTCCTGTGGCGCGTAAACCGTACCGACTTCCGTGGCCTGAGTCAGGCTGACGGCGCGAGGTTTCGGATAATGAATGTCCGTGCGCCTTTTCACCATGCGCTCAATTGAGGCCGGATCGATTTTTCCGTTTTCACCCGATAGCAGCAGAACCTTGGTGCCGTTTGAGAAAAATTCCGGTGCGCCGCATTCGTCCGTTTCGACATGGGCAATCTCATGGCAAAGAATGCTGTGATACGACTGGCACAAGGAAGCCAGCGAAAGCGAATTGGCCGCAGTACCATTGAAAACGAAAAACACCTCGCAGTCCGTTTCGAACACTTCACGGATCAAATCCGCCGCTTTTTCAGTCCATCGATCATCCCCGTAGCCGCGCGCGTGACCTTGGTTCGCCTCCGCAAGAGCCTCCCAGGCTTCGGGGCAGATTCCTGAATTGTTGTCGCTCGCGAACTGACGTTTGTTTAATTCGATTGCATTCATGCGTCCAGAGTATTATTGGCTGCGTTCAAAGGTGGAAACAAGAATCTGGCCCCCTGCCCTGCACCGGCGGGATTTCGGGGATTGTCTTGGATGCGCCGCTGGATATGCTGACCTTATGAGTATCGTCAAGAAACTGCTGCACACCCGCTATCGCGTTAACGACATCGAAACAACGATTCGCTTTTACAAGGAAGTTCTTGGACTTGAGGAGACGAGGCGCCATCGATCGCCTCGAGGCTCGGAACTGGCTTTCCTTAAGGCGCCCGAGAGTGAGGAATTGATTGAAATCTGCTCGTTCCCAGCCAGTGGTCCGGTGCAGGTTCAACCTGACCTGACTCATCTGGCTTTCGAAGTGGAAAGCCTGGAGGAATTCGGAAAACACATTGCTGCGTTAGGGTATCAGTACTCGGATGGGCCAACCTTGAAAGACGACGGGGGCGGATTCGCGTTTGTTGACGCTCCGGAAGGCTATGAAATAGAGCTGATTCAACGGGCAACAAGACCAGTCGCTTGAGCGCCTAGAACGTTCGTTTCTGGTGAAGGATGATCGTATGTGCTATCGCGAAGAGAGAAGAGGCTTGGATCAATCAACCGCGCGGATTTAAGATTTGCCCCACCTCCCCAACCCCACCTCCACATAGAAGAATCATCAGAATATCCATAGTAGATTTCAACGAAAATCTGTGGTCCCTGAGCGACATTTGTGGTCCCTGAGCGACGTCATTCGCAATTTGTGAATTTAGGAAGAGGAATTCGTCTCGATTGCTGAAGCAGGATTTCCCAAGGCTTTCCCAGAGCCGGATCGACAAGCCATTCGTCGGGAACCTTCTCTCCCGGGAACCAAGTCTGGAACTGCCGTTTCCTCTTCTCTTTGCGCTGATCATGAATCTCGATTAGCTTCGAAGGCCTGCAACCGTGGTACCTTGCAAATCTTCGAGAAAAATTGGAAACGTCCTCAAACCCGAGTTTGATAGCAACTACCTTGACCGCTTCTCCGTTGGCCAATAGGAGAGCAGCCTTCGCAAGGCGAAGTTCATCCAGCCACTCCTGCGGCGACTTGCCAAAGTAATCTATGAAATACCGTTCGAGATGCCGTAACGACGTGTTCCGCAATCGGGCGAGCTCGCGGGATTTGTATCCCGCCTTTTCCGCCCAGCTAGCCCAATCCCGGTCGCGGTTCAATTGACTTTTCATGGTGTGATCCCGAACACTACTTTCTGCACACTGCTAATCCAAGATGAAATCATCGAGACGGGAACCGGCGGCAATTGGGGTCAGCGCAGATAAACTTTGCCTAATCCCAAGCGTCTGTATTATTCCTTGATGCTAACTCGCAATCTGATTCTCAACGTCCATCTCGGAGCGTGCGTTACTTTGCTCCTAGGCTCAATTTCCAATACCCCGACTTTCGGAGCTGGCGCACGAACCGCTCCAGGCGGACCGTGTTGCTTCTGTGAGCGTGTGTAAGGCGAAAATTGCGAAAATTTCGGTGGCCGCGCGGCCAAAATCACCCGGACGTACTGAGGTGGGTTGGTT
>JAQBVM010000242.1 GCA_027623095.1 Verrucomicrobiota bacterium | reverse complement strand
CGAGGACGCAGTGGCCAGTCCGCCTGCAAGAATTTCGTCAATGGTAGGGCGATTGCGTCCTCGCAATGCCGCTGTTGTAGTTCATCGATTTAAGTTCCCATCGATCCAAGCCAGGTCCAGCTCTGTGGCAAATTACTTGCTGGAAGGCTCTCTAGTCGATTAAACGATCAATTGCATAGAGAGGCACTTTTAGCACTTCAACCGTCTGTTTCGCTCCGGAGAAGGAGATAAACAAACTGCCGTCATGCTCAATCATATGAGGGTAGTCGATATGCCGGCCTCCCACTAAATAAAACAGGTGAGTGTAAACCAGACCGTCCTGGCTGATCGCCAAGGTAAGAGGATCTCTTCCGGCTGGATTGGAATTGGAGACCAGGGCATAATAACCGCGCGAAGTACGTAAGGCAAAAAACTTGCTGCGAGAGTCTGGGAAATTAGTGGTGACCAGCTCACTCCACGTCTTTCCGTTGTCTGTGGAAAAGGACCGTAACAAGCGCTTGGAGCCACCATTATCCCGAAACAACCCTACCAGATTTTTCCCCAAGGGTATGTCGTGCAGTTTCGTTTCACTTCCCCAAAAGCCGTGGACTAGCCCATTCAACGTTTCCCACTCCGGCAATATGTACCAATAGGGCTCCTCAGGCTGTTGGGTTCCTGAATAGGTAACCAATGGCTCGACTTCCCATTGATTAAAGGCCTCCTCTCCCCCGATGATCACCGATACTTGCCGTTCATGATCCCGGCGGGTCATCATCCATTTTCCATTGGGCAGCTTTTTGGGTGGGAAGTTGTTTAACGCGTCATCTTTAACCGTTCCAGCTTTCCTCCAATCATTGGCTCTATCGTTCCATCGAAACCCTTCCAAACTCAGTCCTTCACCGGGATACGAGGGAGCGTTAAAATGGCTGGCCAGGGCCAACAGCTCGCCGTCTCTTTTCCAATACCCGCGTGCAATCCAACCAAATCCCTCATCCGGCGGACCGGAAAGATCTTTTATCTCACTCCAGTTTAATCCATCCGGACTGCTTGCATAGGAAACCCGGGTATCCGGACGGTCATGTCCCGGAACGACATTCCGATGCTTGTCCGGCTCCGCACGGGCTACGCCGGGCCCGTCACTCCACATGGCCCAGAACCGGCCCTTATGGTGCGCAAGGTAACCGTGCTGATTCACCCACTTGCCACCTCGGTCGCGCACATCGCTTATTACAGCATGCTCCGACGGAACCTTGGGCAGATTATGGAAATCAATCTGTCCGGGATCATCCGGTACCCAATCGCCCGCCAGCATCACCGGAGATTCCTGATTCGTTAAAGGATCTGGAAAACCCACTAACGGTTCGGATGGCATGGTGATCTTGTCGATATCGGCGATCCTTATTTTCAGTACTTCGATGGTCTGTTTTCCGCCATTGTAGGCAACCAGCAGATTGCCATCTTGTTCAATAATGTGGGGATAATCAATTGTCCGCCCCCCGACCAGGTATCCCATCTTGTTGAAAACCAGCCCGTCCTCACTGATGGAAAGGGCCATTGGATCGCGTTTTCTCGGATTGGGATTGGACACCAGTACGTAACGTCCGTCACTGAGCTGCAACCCATTGAATTTCGATCTGGCATCAGGAAAATCGGTTCGTACCGGCTCACTCCACTTACGTCCATGATCCGAGGAAAAAGCACGAAACAAGAATCCACTGCGCGCATTGTCACGGAATAGCGCCAGTAGATTGCCGTCAGGCAGTTCCCACCAGTATGGTTCTTCCGCTTCCAATCCACTTTCGCCATAACCCACTACCGGGTGACTTTCCCATTGATCGAATTCTTTCGTCCCGCCAGTGAGCATGAAGACATGGCGGTCATGCGAACGACGGGTCATCATCCATTCACCATTGGGAAGCAACTTCGGAGGGAAATTATTAATGGCATTATCATAGACGACCCCAATATCCTCCCAGCTTTCATTGGCGGCATTGAAACGGAAGGCACGAAGCTCCAGACTCTCACCGAAAAACTTCCCGGCCTCATCGAAAGAGATTAGGGCGAGGAGTTCCCCTTCGCGCTGCCAGAAACCCCGCGCAATATAACGATACCCTCTGTCAGACCGGGTATTGAAATAGGGAGAACTGGGCCTGGATCTCGGTGGATATTGAGTAATAAATTGGGATTCGCTCCAATCCAACCCGTCCACACTGGTGGCATAGGCCACCCGTTGCCCCACACGATCTTCTACCCCGGGCCCCTCACTCCACATAATCCAGTATTTGCCGTTATGATACGCCAGATAATTGTGGTTATTCATGCCAGTCTCTACGCGGACATCACTCACGATCACATGGCGAGAAGGGATTTCAGGCAGTCTGGTAAAGTCAATCTGGTGAGGATCCTCCGGAACCCAATCTCCTGTGAGCATCACGGGCGACCTCGGATTCGTTACAGGGTGTGGGTATTCGCGAACTTCTTTCTGCGGTTGAGCTCCGAGAACGATAGACGTCGATAGTATGCTGACCGCAACAACCGTCCGCCACAAACAACTGACGCAGGCTGTGAAGCACAATTTCTTAATCAATGGGTTCGATATCATATTAATTGTGGCTGAGAATCTAGACTTTAGGGGTATCGGAAACAAAGGGGTGAAAACGTGGATGTGGTATAAGAGCTTATTTGCGGTTTCTGAGTTCGAAAGCTGCCCGAATCCAATCTCCGCGGGTGGTCGCTCCGTTGGCTTGAGGGAGTTGTTCGCCCGCCAAACCCAGATCGAAAGCGATTTCTGTCCAGCGGTTTTGTAGAGGCTTTATCAATACGTCATCCAAGTTTACGGAATGATTGAGCCAAGCCTCTTGATGCTGTCCCTCGATCGTCTTTCCTCGGAGTCTCTCTGGCTCCGGTAGCAAACCGTGAAATCCGCCCGCGGATCCCCACCATTGCGTGGCGATGAAATCAGGGTCGCCGGGAGGGACGTCCGTGATGTGGATGGTCGCCGAACCATCCTGATGTAGGCGGTCTTGCAATTCGGAAACGGATACCGTTCTGACATCCGGAGGTCCGATTCGCTTTAAAGCCAAATGGGCGCTGTGCCCGGCAGCCTGCCCGAGCGAGGTCCATATGGGTTCTAGTCGCAATGCGCAAAAACCGACGTGGGAGGCGCTTACGGGTACCGGGGCCAGCAGGTTACGTATGTCGTGAGGAACGATGGTCCCGTAAGGGATTTGGTAAGGGGCGTACTTGATGCCAGCCGACGAAAGCTGGCCGTGGCGTGTTCCGCCGAAGCGGGATCCCTCGTGCCAAGTGCCGTGGCTGCTGTGGCCATAATCACCCACGGCAATGCTGTCGCGGTGAAGGACGGCCCGCGCGTCTCCGGGGGCGTGTTGGGTGTCATGCTGAGTGAATACACGCAGTCCCATCAACCGCCGCGCTTCGCGGACATACAACTGCGGCGGGAGATGGTTGGTCTCCACGAATTCGTCGCGGCAGAATCCCCATTCCGCGACCTCCTTGCGAAACGTTTCCGGGACGGCGGAATCGTGCTGCAGAAAGTAAAGAATGCCAACGTTCCACAGCAGGTGATCCTGGTATATTTCGCGACGTATCTCGCGGTTTCCCTCGGGCCACATCAATTGCTCTCCCGGCAGAGACATACGGACGTTACCGGAGGTGTCGTTAACGTCGAACTTGTTATTTGGGAGCACAGGTATTTGGGCCTTAATGACAGCTTTCTGATCTCCATAGCTGCCGAAAACGCGTTTGATGGCGCCCGACTCAAGAAACGGAATGATGCCTGTAAATAACTCCCTATTGTATCCTTCCGGCCGCATGATAGGCACGCGAATGCTTGGGTCGCGCGTCATGGTGAGCCGAAAATTGTAGCCCTGCAGATTGCCGCTACCCTCCTCTGGGGCTCCGGATTCCCCGAATTCCTCGCGGCTTTCCTCGCCGATGCGGTAGGGCGCTTGAGCTGCGGCGATGAGGTCGCCTTCGTAGCTGCCGTCGATGAATATTTTGGCCTGACAAACGATCAGGTTTCCATCGGCGTCTTTGAATCGGGCGGACCGTATCCATCGATCTTCCGCAGTTCCCCGGTTGTAGGCATCCACGAGCTCCCATTGAGTTTTTACCGTAATGGAAGGGACCTCGGCAATCATCGTCTTGAAGAGCTGGAGATTCACTTTGGGTTCGGCGTGCGTCCCTCGAAACGTGTCTTTGACTTGCTGGGAATCGGGGCCGTATTTGGCTTCGTAGTAGGCTAGCGTCCGCTTAACGAGTTCCAGATAGGTTCCCGTCAAAGCCTCGAAGGTACGAAAGTCAGGATGCGACAGCCCGCTGGCTGTCATACCGCCGACGCGATGGGTTGGCTCCACAAGCAAGACACTGCGTTCGGCTTTTCCCGACGCCAGCGCGGCGGCGATGCCACCCGGCGTGGCGCCGTAAATGAGCACGTCGTACTCATCATTAGAGAAGGCCGTTGCGGCGAGAGACAACAGGCAACAGACCGCAGTTAGATTAGATAGGTATCTCTTGTTTTGGGGAAACATGGGAATGGGTTCATGTGGTTGATTGGAAATGAATGTGTCTCTTCGTTTATTGCTCCAATTTGGTTCAGGTGGATATTAGTCACAGCTCCAGTCCCTCCAGAATCGCTTCCACCTTAGCCCGGTCTTCTGGATAAAACTGATTGAAAGGTTCGGCCATGGTTTCTCCGCACAATCCCAGAATGGAAGCCGCGCATTTTGTTCCCTTGATAAAGCGCGAGGCGTATTTGCCGATGGAGTAGATCTGCCCGAAAGCCTCAATTGTTTCCTGCAAGCCTGCTGCCGTCGCTTCATCACCGGCAACCGCCGCCTGATACGCGTCGACAAACAACCGTGGAAAGACATTGGCTCCCCCGTTGACGCCTCCGTGACCACCGAGAGAGATCGCTTGAATCATTTTTTCCTCCGGTCCCATCAGGAAACTCCAATCCTCCCTAATCGAGCTCAACCGGCACAGATCCTCAAAATAAGTAAGATCGCCACCGCTGTCCTTCACACCGTAAATCCGGTCAAAGCCGGATACGGTTTTCAGGGTATCCAATTCAAACCCAACTTTGGTCAAAGAAGGGATATTGTAGAGCATCACAGGAAGTGCCAGTTGGGGCACAATATGCTCGATGTATTGAATGAGTTCGGTTTGTCCGGCCGGGAAATAATAGGGTACCGACAAAACCACTACGTCCGCTCCCGCTTCAGCAGCAACCTTGGACAGTTCAACCGACTCGACAAAAGAAGTATCCGTAACCGAAATGAATACAGGCACCCTGCCTCCGACCTCCTCGCACACCTGTTTAATAATTTCCCGCCGCAAACGATAACTCAGGCAAGGACCTTCCCCGGTGGTTCCCAGGGCAAACACGCCATGCACCCCACCCTGGATCACATGATCGACAAGTTTTTTCAGGCCTTCCACATCTAGGGCATCCCTATCGATGAGTGGCGTAATCAATGGGGGTATGATTCCTCGATAAGGCATAATTGAGATCTTAGATTATTCAGTGCGAAACTGGAGACTGGTTAGCTTCCAAAAAAATTATTTCCGGATCGATCAACGGACCGCTGCGGCGAGCGATCCCTACCCTCTTTTGAATCGCAGCGGGTTCATTCCCCGCTGCTTGCGGCGTCGCTGATTTCTGCGATTCATCGAGCCCCGAAGCCCGAAGGGTTGGATTGCCGTGATACTCCGTTGCGGTTTCACCGCAATCGACGAAGTCGACCGCTTGCGGCGGGGTGGCAATCCAAGGGTGAAGATATTCAATTCCGCTTTGAACTGGTAGGGCGTGGTCGCCGACCGCGCCGTGTTGAAGTGCTTGGGCTGCCATGCGATTCTTGAAAAAATTTTCCATTATTTCACTAGTCAATCAGTTTATCAATAGCTGTAAGAGGCACTTTCAACACTTCCACAGTCTGCTTGGCCCCGGAAAAGGATATAAACAAATGCTCGTCGTGTTCAATTATGTGGGGATAGTCAATGTGCCTTCCTCCTACCAAGTAAAACAAGTCCGTATACACCAAGCCGTCCTGGCTGATGGCCAGAGTCAACGGATCCCGACCGGCTGGATTGGAGTTGGAAACAAGAGCATAGTAACCCCGCGAAGTCCTGAGGGCGAAGAACTTACTCCTCGCGTCCGGGAAATTGGTGGCCACCAGTTCGGACCAGGTCTCGCCATTGTCGGTGGAGAAAGCACGCAGGATGCGTTTTGATTCCGCATTGTCGCGAAACAAGCCTACCAGGTTTTTCCCATCGGGAAGAATGTACCAATAAGGCTCTTCCGGTTTTGGACCGCTTCCTTCGTATTCGGCCACAGGCCGCACCTCCCAATCCGAATGGGTCTTTGTCCCTCCCAGCATGACGGTGACTCCGCGGTCATGATCCCGGCGGCTCATCATCCACAGTCCATTGGGCAATCTCTTGGGAGGAAAATTGTTCATGGCATCATCCAGGACCGTTTCAACCTCCTCCCATCGTTCGTAGTCCCTGTTCCAGCGCAAGGCCTCCAGGCTCAGTCCTACGCCGGTATATCCCGGGGCATTGAAGTGGCTGGCCAGGGCCAGAAGCTCACCGTCACGCACCCAGAATCCCCGTGCAATCCAACCGAAACCGTTCGTTCGGGCCGGCCCCGAAAGATCGTTTACCTGACTCCAATGAAGTCCGTCCACACTCGTGGCGTAGGAGACCCGGGTAAAAGGCCGGTCGTGACCGGGGACCACATTCCAGTGTTCTTCAGGCGGAGTTTTAGGCAACCCCGGTCCATCGCTCCACATCGCCCAGAACCTGCCATCGAAATGCGCCAGGTAAGCGTGCTGATTGACTCGAGTCCCGCCCGCAGTTCGCACGTCACTGACCGTCGCCGGCTGCCCGGGGAGGTGGATGAGGTCTTCATACACAATAGCCGACGGATCCTTTCCAGTGGTCTCGAGATCAAGCATCAAACGGCTCGCAGGATTGCGCACCGCGTCGGGATCTGAAAGATCACTTTGGGCTCCGAGAAATGCCTGCGGAAACACAAGGGCAATGAATAGCGTGTAGCCTACTGATGTAGCTATCGAATTTCGTATATGGTTCTGCATGATTTTACTAATTTATAAATTTCCGGAAGTCAAAACCTTGAATGCTCTCGAAAGGCCCCTTTATTCTGCAAAAAGATTCACCGCGCTCCGACGAAAATCCGGCAGGCGATGAAAGGTAATTTTGTCATTATCGTGTTGATTCAATGCATTCTGGGCTGTCCTCGACACAAATAAAAGATCCTCCCCCTCGATTAAGGGGCTACAATAATTGAACGCCTGAGTTTCCTTGGGCCAGGCTGCAAGAACGCCTGCAGGGAACCAGTTTTGGGCGTCACGGCTGTAATGAAGCATTAGAAATCTCCGCTCTTTTCCCCAGCCTCGATAACTGTGTTTTGCGACCCCTGTCACCTGATTGGAAGTCATCCAGAACAGACCGGAGGCCTTATCTGAAAGGATGTGGAAATGATTTTGAGCCCCCGGAAAAGGATAATAATGGGAGAACTCAAGATCCAATTGCCCCTCGTTCTCGGAAAGATCGCAAATAGCTGCCACATTGGGAACAACCCCATCGATCTGATTCTGAGAAACGCGTACGCGAACCAAAACAAGCAGTTTGCCTTGGAATTCGACAACGTTGGGCTCCAGCCACTTTCCGCCGTTATGGCTCCCCCGGCCAAAACTCTGAGGCAGGCCAGGATGATGCTCAATGTTTGAAAACCGCCATGAATCCGGATCGAGTGGATCGCGGTCCAGATCACAGGCGAATGCAAACACGGCCCGTTCCTGCACACCCGATTTCTTATCGTCCGCAGCCCAATACAGAATATTGTCTCGAATCACCCAACCGGTGGAGGCCGCATAAACCGATCCCTCACGTAATAGAACGGGTTTACTCCAACTTTTTCCCTCATCTTCAGAACGGGTGATGTAGAGCCCCTGCCAATCAATCCCCGAACCAATAAAATAAAGACGGCTTCTGTGCTGAAGAAATTTGCCGGTCTGATAGGGTATGCGGCTTCTTTCTTCCCAGGTGGATCCGTTATCTCTACTGACTAAAATGATGCAGCGATCGGAGCCAAAAAGGCTGTCCGCCAATGTATCGAATCCTGAATACACATCACGGGACCAGAATTGTACACTGCAAAGCATTTCCCCGTTAGGTAAAATTGTCAAAGCTGGAGCATCCGAAATCAGTTTACGGTTCTCCCAGCTATAGACCGTTGAAAAGTCTGAAGAGAGCGGTTTTCGCCAAAGAATGTCATCTGAATTTCCTGCCGTAGGTCGAGCGAAAGCGTTGGTGTTGGCCCGGCAAGTCCCCTGAACAATCAGCAACCCGAAAAACACCGACCTTCCGAACCTCCAGAATCTCGAAATATCCTTCATGATGAACACATTACTTATAGGTATTGGTTGATGGCGCATGAAGCTCGGTAGCTTTGTTATATTGGTGTCGTTGCACTCGAAACTCACTTCGCTCGTTGAGGTGTCGTCGTTCTACCCCTCGGCATAGCGGCGCAGCCCATCGACATTGCTCAGGGCAGGACGCAGTGGTGGGGGTTTTTAATCGTTTGGAATATTTATTCATATTTATTCGGTAATTTAAAGGATACCGTCGAGGACGGCGCCCTGTTCCTTTAGCCGCGCGCGCAGCGCCTCGACGTCGATCGCACGAATGTCGTCGTAGTCGTTCATCTCTTGGGCCATCGCAGCTGCCGTTCCCGCGGCCTGCCCCATCCCCATGCACGAGCCCATGACACGAGCGGTCGAGTGGGCCTCGCGATCGGCCGAGAGACAGCGCCCGGCCACCATCAGGTTCTTCGTGCCCTTCGGCACGAGGCAACCGAAGGGGATGTCGTAGGAGCCCCCGTCGCGGATGTTCTCTCGTCGATGCCCTGTCTCGCTGCCGTGGATGTCGAGCTCGTGGCAGCCCTTAGCCACTCCGTCCTCGAACTTGCGGCCGGACAGCACGTCGTCGCCCGTGAGAACATAATCGCCGACGACCCGGCGCGTCTCGCGGATGCCGATGCGGGGCGCCAGCGCGGAGATAACCGCGTCCTCCATGCCCGGTACGCTTGTCTGCAGAAACTGCGCGCACATCTCGACCTGGCGATGGAGGCTCTCGAACACCGAGCTCAGCTTACTCGTGTCCGTGGCGTTCACCGAGGCGATCCGAGTCGTGTTGACGCTGACCTCGCGCCGCGCCAGCGAGTTCGGCGTGAGCGCGATCAGGGAGGTCGGATACATGCGCCCGTCCTCGATCGCTTTCTTAAGAAGCGGCCCTTCCGGCACGAAAAACACCTTCGGCAGTCCCTGGGCGACCAGCCCCTCGACAGCCGCATGCTTGTCCGGTGCAAAGCCCGGATACTCGAGCAGTGATTGGTTCTCTGGTTCCGCGCGGATAAATTCCAACACCTTCGCCGAATCGACCCCCGCCATCCGGAACACCAACGTGACCGGCTGCAGCGACTTGTCGACCGGATCACCGACCATAGTCTCACACCCGGCCCCAACGGCGATATCACCGTCACCAGTCGCATCGATAACCGTTGCAGCCCGAATCAACGTGCGGCCGCGCTTATTCCGAACAACCACGCCTTCGATGCGCCCGGACGAATCGACAACGACCTGATCGGCGAAGGTGTACATCAACACCTGCACGCCGGCGCCGTAAACCAGCTCGATGGCGGCAAGCTTGGAAGCCTCCGGGTCGATGCAGATCACGTTGAGAGCACGGAAATCGCAAACCGGCCCGATGTAGCCATCGTAACGCTTGCAGGCGTCGAAAAAGTCGCGGGCGAAGCCACCGACCGTCCAGTCGCCGCGAGCGGACATGCAGCCGTCGACCGGTATCCCTGAGTTGAGCTCGCCGCCCAACATTGGGCCGGCCTCGACCAGGATCGTTTGGGCTCCGTTGCGTGCGGCCGATGTTGCTGCCGCGATGCCGGCGGAACCACCGCCGACCACCAATACATCGGTATTTTGAATCTTCCAGCTCATGTCTGTTCCTCCTGCATGTCGATCAGTGTGTGCCGTCGAGAATGGCGCCCTGGTTGACCAGCCGGTCTCGCAAAGCCTGTATTGGGACGTCGCCGAGCACCGGCGACGTTACGTTGCCCTCGCAGACCATGGCGGCAGCCGTGCCGACGGCCTGCCCCATCGCCATACAGGTCCCCATCACGCGCGCTGAGCCATGGGCCTCGCGGTCGGCCGAGAGGCAGCGGCCGGCAATGCCGACGTTCTCCAGCCCCTTGGGCAGAAGACAGCCGAGTGGAATGTCATAGGAGCCGCCGTCGCGGATGGGCCTGCGGGCCTGGTCGGTCCCGTCGCCGTGGATGTCGACGTGGTGACCGCCCTTGGCGATGCCATCGTCGCGTTTGACCGCGTTGAGTACATCTTCCCCGGTCAAAGTGTGCTCACCGACGATTCGCCGCGTTTCCCGGATGCCGATACGGGGGGCGAGACCCGCGAAAGCCGCCTCCTCAAAACCCGGTACGCGCTTGCGTAAAAAGCCCTGGCATTGCCAGACCTGGTCGACGAGCTGCGGCATCGTCGCGCTGAGAGCGGCGGTATCGGTCGCGTCGACGTTGGCAACACGGGTGGTGTTCAGAGCGACCTCGCGACGATCCGTCGAAACCGGTGTGACAGCAAGAAGCGCGGTCGGATACAACTCGCCGTCCGCGATCGCCTTTGAAAGGAGAGGGCCATCGGCCTTCAGGAACACCTTCGGATAGCCCTGGGCAATCAGTTCGCGCAGACACTCCTCGCGGCTCTTGTTCAGCCAGGGGTTCTCCCCGAGCGCCAGGTTCTCCGGATTGGCTTCGACGAAATCGAGCAGCTTTTGCGTGTCAACGCCGGCCATGCGGAACACCATCGTCACCGGCTGGAAGGTGCCCTTGCCGTCGCCGTGAAGGAACTGCGCACCGGCGCCCACGGCAACATCGCCGTCACCGGAGCAGTCAAGGAAGACGTCGCCGGTGATCAACGTCCGGCCCGACTTGTTGAGGACGACGACCCCGGTCACGCGGCCACCGTCCGTGACGACCTCGTCAACAAAGCTGTAGAGGAGCAGGTTGACACCGGTTTCCCGCAGCCGATTGATGACGGCAATTTTCATCCGCTCGGGATCACAACAAACAACCCAGATCGTGCGCCAGTCGAAGAAGGCCCCGACGAAACCCCCCATTCGTTCCAAGTCATCGAG